>CALDKP010000166.1 GCA_937898535.1 uncultured Sphingomonadales bacterium
GGTTTGATCTGCCCTTCGATTATGAGGCGTTCGCCGCGGCGGATGCGCTGATTGGACATGCCGGGATTACCGTTTTTGATGACAGCGTCGACATGGCACAAATGGCCCGCTTTGCGATGGAATTTTGTGCGATTGAAAGCTGCGGCAAATGTACGCCCTGCCGATTGGGCAGCACGCGCGGCGTCGAAACGATCGACCAGATTATCGCAGGCAATAATGTCGTCGCCAATCTGGCTTTGCTTGCCGATCTTGCCGAAACCATGAAGTTCGGGTCACTGTGTGCGATGGGTGGATTCACCCCCTATCCCGTTATGAGTGCCATCAAACTGTTCCCTGAGGATTTCAATCGATGACCACCATATTAGATGGTGGTATGGGCCGCGAATTGCAGCGATTAGGCGCGCCTTTCCGGCAACCGGAATGGTCCGCTCTCGCGCTCATGGAAGGGCCGGAATTTGTCACCCAGGCTCACGAACGCTATGCGTTGGCAGGCGCAAAGGTGATCTCGACAAACAGCTATGCTGTGGTTCCCTTTCACATCGGTGAAGAGCGTTTCCTCAAACGCGGCACCGAACTCGCGCGGCTTGCCGGAAAGTTGGCACGCGATGTGGCCAATCAACATGATTTGATCGTGGCGGGTTCACTACCGCCGGTCTTGGGGTCCTATCGACCCGACCTGTTTGAGGTTGAGGCAGCACGGGCAATCTTGGCAGTTCTTATTGAAGGTCTGTCGCCATTTGCCGACATTTGGCTTGCTGAAACACTAAGTACATTGGCGGAAGCGCGATTGGTTTGCGAAATGCTGAAAGCCGACGAGCGGCCGCTTTGGTTATCCTTCACGCTGAATGATGAAGGCAGCGCGATGTTGCGCTCAGGTGAGACGATCGAACAGTCCGCCTCGCTGGCGTGCGAATTCGGTGCCCGGGCGATATTGTTCAATTGCAGCGCTCCTGAAGTAATGGAAGATGCCGTCCGCCGGGCAAAGCGGGCTTTGGGGTCAGAATCGATAGCTATTGGCGTCTATGCGAATGGCTTTGCCCACACTGAGGAGGAAGTGCCAGCCAATGGCGGCCTTCGCGAGATTCGCGCAGATCTTGACCCGCCTCGCTACTTGGACTGGGCACAGAAATGGGTGGCTTCCGGCGCAAATATGGTCGGTGGGTGCTGCGGAATAGGCCCGGAACATATCCGCGCGCTGAAGAACGGTCTGTCATGACGGATCGGCACGAGGCAATGGACCATTATTCATTGGATTTTGCATGAAGCGGCTGGGCGCGATCATCGCTGGCGGCAAGGCTACGCGCTTTGGCGCAGACAAGGCAGCCGCCTTGCTGCACGGCCAACCACTCATGGAACATGTCGCCGATGGCTTGCGCGATCAAGTCGACAAATTGATTGTCTGTGGGCGCGCTTGGCCTGGCATGGATTGGGTCGAAGACCGGCCGTTCGCCGATATGGGCCCTTTGGGTGGCCTGAATGCTGCGCTGCATTATGCGCAGCAAAACGGGTTTGATGCGGTGGTGACCGCCGGTTGCGATGTTGTGCCCGTGGCGCAATTTCCGATGGATCACCCTTATGAAAATGCCGTCTATATAAACGGTCATTATCTGTTTGGCGTCTGGCCTGTCGCGCTTGCGCCATTGCTGGATAGACATCTGCGCGATCAGGATAATCTATCTATGCGCAACTGGATTGCTGTATCCGGCGCGCAAGCAATCACGTCCGCGGATGTTTTTCACAACTTCAATACGCCCCGGGAGCTGGCAAAATATGCCGCTCAACAGTCGAATATGGGTATAAGGTAGACATATGACGTACCAGCCGCAAAAAGATTTTGGGACCCCGGAAAGCCGTTCGCCCGACGCCGTTACGCTGACCATTGATGGCCGCGAAGTTACTGTGCCGGCGGGATCCAGCGTCATGCGCGCGGCTGCAGAACAAGGCACGTCGATCCCCAAATTATGCGCCACCGACAGCGTGAAAAGCTTCGGCTCATGCCGCTTGTGCTTGGTCGAAATCGATGGCCGCCGGGGGACACCGGCGAGTTGCACGACACCGGTTGAACCCGGCATGGTTGTGCGCACCCAAACCCCGCATCTGGCAAAATTACGCAAAGGCGTGATGGAGCTTTATATCTCCGACCATCCGCTCGATTGCCTGACATGCGCCGCCAATGGCGATTGCGAATTGCAGGATCAGGCCGGCGCCGTTGGTTTACGCGACGTTCGCTATGACGTGCAGGCCACGCATCTGGGGCAGGAAAAAGATCACTCCAATCCCTATTTCGATTTTGATCCAAGCAAATGTATCGCCTGTTCGCGGTGCATCCGCGCCTGCGACGAAGTGCAGGGCACGCTTGCCCTGACGATGGAAGGCAGAGGCTGGGACTCAAAGATTTCGGCAGGTCTCGCGAGCGACAATTTCCTCGAGTCTGAATGCGTGTCTTGCGGGGCTTGTGTGCAAGCCTGCCCAACAGCGACATTGGTTGAGAAAAAAGTGGTCGAAGTCGGCACACCCGAACGCAGCGTTGTCACGACCTGCGCTTATTGCGGTGTTGGCTGCACCTTCCGTGCCGAAATGCGCGGCGAACAACTGGTGCGGATGGTCCCGTACAAAGACGGCAAGGCCAATCGCGGACATAGCTGCGTAAAGGGCCGCTTTGCCTGGGGCTATGCACAGCATCAGGAACGCATATTGAAGCCCATGATCCGCAAGTCGATCAGCGATCCTTGGCGCGAAGTCGAATGGGACGAAGCTTTTGCCTACACCGCGTCCGAACTGAAACGGATTAGCGCGAAATATGGCCGCAATGCCCTTGGCGGAATTACCTCGAGCCGTTGCACCAATGAAGAAACCTTCCTTGTGCAAAAACTTATCCGGGCAGGCTTTGGCAATAACAATGTCGATACCTGCGCCCGCGTGTGTCATTCGCCCACCGGATACGGCCTCAAAACAACCTTTGGCACCAGCGCGGGAACGCAGGACTTTGACAGCGTGGAAGACACCGACGTCATCCTCATCATCGGGGCCAACCCCACCGATGGACACCCCGTATTTGCCAGCCGGATGAAACGCCGTTTACGCGGACAGGACGGCCGCCCGGGCGCTAAGTTAATCGTCATCGACCCGCGCCGTACCGACATCGTCCGTTCGCCGCATATTGAGGCGCAGCACCATCTTCCGCTTCGCCCCGGCACGAACGTTGCCGTGCTGACGGCGATGGCCCACGTCATCGTCACCGAAGGTCTGGCCAATGAGGCATTCATTCGGGAGCGTTGCGACTGGGACGAATATAGCCATTGGGCCGAATTCGTTTCGCAATCCCGCAACAGCCCCGAAAATCTGGCGCCGGTAACGCTGGTCGATGCAGATGAGCTGCGCGCAGCCGCGCGGCTTTATGCCACAGGTGGCAATGGCGCGATCTATTACGGCCTCGGCGTCACCGAACATTCGCAAGGCAGCTCGACCGTTATGGCTAT
>CALDKP010000167.1 GCA_937898535.1 uncultured Sphingomonadales bacterium
TAGCGGTTGGCCTTTTGCGCCGCCAAAGCGGCCAATGAGTTGGCGATAACTGACAGGACCAATATTTGGGGATCGAATGAGCCGAAGCTTATCAAATTGTTCCTGGCTGCCCCCCATATCCGCGGTCAGCTTTTGCTTTTGCCGATACGCGGTTCGGTGCCGTCCATCAGGTTTTCAATATTGCTCCGATGTTTCCAAAACACGATCAACGTGCATGCGACCAACAGGGCAACCAAGTCATATCGGCCAAAATAAGCCGCGGCTATCGGGGCGCACAAAGCGGCCAACAGGCCAGCGAGTGAAGATATTCTGAAAATCACGAGCGCGCCAATCCAAGCGATAGCATAGACAACGCCGCCTTGCCAAAACAGGCCGAACATGATGCCGGCATAGGTTGCAACACCCTTGCCACCTTTGAAACTCAGCCATACGGGATACAAATGCCCGAAGAACGCGCCCGCTGCGGCAAATACTGCGCCGCCCGGCAGATAATGCGTGGCGATAAAGACTGCGAAGAAACCCTTTAGCAGATCGAGCAACAGTGTCAGTGCGGCAAGCCCCTTGCGCCCGGTCCGCAACACATTGGTCGCGCCGATATTGCCCGATCCGATGTTCCTTATATCGCCGCCGCCAGCTGCTTTCGTAAGCAATAACCCGAACGGGATTGCGCCGAGCAGATAACCAAGCAGAAGACCCGCAATCATGTTGAACCCAATATCATCCACCAGTCGAATCCTCTAAATACGCTCATTACGTAGCCGTTTTGTTCCGCCTGCTCAAGCGGCCGACTTGTCAGCCAGCTTGGCGGCGTTTAACGATAATGGATGCCCCATTCGCCCGACGCCGCGCCCATATTGTTTTTCGACTCCGGTATCGGCGGACTATCGGTGCTGCGCGCGGTCAAAGCTGCGATCCCCAACGCACCCATCGTCTTTGCGGCGGATTATGCAGGATTGCCCTATGGCAGCAAGACCGAGGCAGAAATTTCGGCCCGCGTTCCCGCCTTACTTGGCCGACTTGTTGAACGGTTCCGGCCACGCCTTGTGACAATCGCCTGCAACACCGCGTGCACCATCGCCCTCACCCATGTGCGCGCCGCACTTGATGTCCCCGTGGTTGGAACTGTCCCAGCCATAAAGCCCGCCGCGGAAGCGAGTAAGACGGGCGTCATTGGCCTTCTCGGTACGGCCGCGACTGTGCGACAGGTCTATGTCGACCGGCTGTACGCGGACCATGCTGCACACATGACATTACTGCGCTACGCAGCCCCTGAGTTGGTGGAGGCGGCCGAAGCAAAAATGCGCGGAGAGGATGTAGACCCTTCGGTCTATATTCGCGCAATGGGTGGTCTGACCGAACAGGAAGGCGGTGGTCGTTTGGATGTGACGGTGCTCGGGTGCACACATTTTCCTTTGGTGGAGGACGACCTTCGGGCGGTGGCGCCGCACATGCAGTTCGTCGACGGCGCAGCGGGCATAGCGCGGCGCATTAGCCACCTGACGCGTGATCAGCGTTGGCCGGAGGCTCAGGCAGAGGGGATATTCGTTACAACGGGGCCGCTGGATGCACCCGAAAGCCTCCGTCCCGCTCTATCGCGCTTTGGTTTGACGCAAATCAAATCACTCTAAGTGAAAATATCGCATAGAATCGTCCATTATCCAGCTTGTTGCAAGTCGTTCGCGCTGGATTTTTCCATTTCCGGCGACTAATGGGCGACGATGTGCCGCAGCAGCGGCTTAAACCCGGGGTTAGTATCCGTGAATTACGATGCTGTTTTCGAAAAAGCGATTGACCGCCTTCATGCCGAGGGCCGCTACCGCGTGTTTATCGATATATTGCGGAACAAGGGTAATTATCCCAACGCGCGCTGCTTCGCTGGACATAACGGCCCCAAGGACATCACCGTGTGGTGTTCAAACGACTATCTGTGCATGGGGCAGCACCCCAAAGTTATCACCGCGATGGAAGATGCACTGCATGATGTTGGCGCGGGTTCTGGCGGAACGCGCAACATTGGCGGCAACACGCATTATCATGTCGAACTGGAGCATGAGCTTGCCGATTTGCATGGCAAGGATGGCGCATTGCTATTCACGTCGGGCTATGTTTCCAATGATGCGACGCTGTCGACATTGGCCAAAGTTTTGCCCGGATGCATCATCTATTCGGATGAATTGAACCACGCTTCCATGATTGCGGGCATTCGCAATGCGGGCTGTGAAAAGCGTGTTTGGCGGCATAATGATCTGGCGCATTTGGAAGAGCTGCTCGCGGCCGATGATCCAGAGGCACCGAAGCTAATCGCCTTTGAAAGCGTTTACTCAATGGACGGCGACGTTGCGCCCATCGGTGCCGTTTGCGATTTGGCCGATAGGTATAACGCGCTCACCTATTGCGACGAAGTGCATGCAGTTGGCATGTACGGCGCGCGTGGCGGCGGCATTAGCGAACGTGACGAAGTCGCCGATCGCGTGACGATTATTGAAGGCACGCTGGGCAAGGCATTTGGCGTGATGGGCGGGTATATTGCCGCTGATCAGAAGATTATTGACGTCATTCGGTCCTACGCACCCGGCTTTATCTTTACGACATCGCTCTCGCCAGTTCTTGTCGCAGGCGTTTTGGCATCGGTTCGTCACCTGAAGGCATCGAGCGAAGAGCGCACCGCCCAGCATGCAAATGCCGCAATGTTGAAGACGTTATTTGCGGATGCTGGATTGCCCGTGATGGTCAGCAATACGCATATCGTGCCGTTGATGGTTGGCGATCCGGTGAAGGCCAAGAAAATCAGCGACATATTGCTCGCTGAATATGGCGTATATGTTCAACCGATCAACTATCCCACTGTACCCCGCGGCACGGAGCGGTTGCGTTTCACGCCGGGTCCTCAACATACCGAGGCTATGATGCGCGATTTGACGAGCGCGTTGATCGAAATTTGGGGCCGGGTGGAAATCCGCGCTGCTCAGGCTGCTTGAGCCAAAAGCTCCACAAAGGTTTCCCGGTCCACATTCCCGCCCGATAACGTAACCGCGGTTACCGGCTTTAAGTCTATCTTTCCGGCGAGAACTGCCGCGAGTGCAACTGCGCCGCCCGGTTCCACCACGAGGTGGAGTTTCTCAAACACCAACCGCATCGCTGCCGCGACTTCTGCCGTGGTAACCGACACACCTTGCGTTACGCGTTTGCGAAGGACGTCGAAGTTTACGGGGTAGGTCTGCGGTGTTTGTAACGCATCGCAATAGGTTGGATGCAGAAGGTCTTTAACGGGCAATATCTCGCCCGCTTCAAGTGAACGGATGATATCGTCCCAGCCTTCGGGCTCGACGATCGCGATTTCCGTGTCGGGACAGGCAAGCGCAAGGCCAGAGGCAAGGCCGCCGCCACCGCAGCATGAAACAATCAAATCTGGCCCTTTTATGCCAAGGCTTTGCAGCTGTTCGGCGATCTCGATACCGGCAGTGCCCTGCCCTTCGATAACCCACGGATCGCCAAAGGCATGCACAAGGGTCGCATTGCTTTGCGCAATCAGCCCGGCGGCCACTGCCTCACGCGATTCCGTTGCGCGGTCATATAATACCACTTGCGCACCAAGCGCCCTTGTCGCCTCAAGCTTCATGCGTGGCGCATTGGAGGGCATGACGATAGTTGCCGATATGCCAAGTTTCTTCGCCGCCCAGGCAACGCCCTGCGCATGGTTGCCGCTGGATACGCCAACGACGCCGCGCGCGCGCTCTTGCGCGTTCAAATCGGACAGCCGATGCCATGCGCCACGAATCTTAAACGCGCCGATGGGCTGAAGCATTTCGGCCTTGCACCAAATCGTTTCGCCATCGACCTCAACCGGCAGCAAGGGCGTTTTTGGCAGAATAGCAGCGATCTTGGCCATCGCCCGCTGCACCCCTTCGTGCGTTGGCGTTGTGATGGCTACAGCCAATTCTTGTTCTGTCATAAAAGGCCCCTATATGCGTGCGCTAACGAATCCCTGATAAAAGGAACGGGCGAATGAGCAAGGTGTTGGTAATTGGCGCAGGCGGCGTTGGTTCGGTAGCGGTCCACAAGATGGCAATGAACCCCGAAATTTTCAGCCATATCAGCCTTGCGAGCCGCACCAAAAGTAAGTGCGATGCGATCGCCGCATCGGTCAAGGAAC
>CALDKP010000168.1 GCA_937898535.1 uncultured Sphingomonadales bacterium
TAGAGGCCGTCGAAGAACCGCTTGCGCTGGCGCTCTGGCAATGCCTGTAGGTTGCTGATGTATTCCGCCGGCAGGTTTTCCGTGTTATCCAGCGGGTTTATAACCATGTGGCAATACTTGGACAGATCGACCTTGGTTTCGCCGTCTGGATTCACCCCGTCGATCCACATGCGATAGGTCCAGTGCGCCGAGGTCGTTGGGTTGAGGTCAACGTAGCTTTTCAAGCTGAGCGGCCTGCCATCGACCTGCGATACGCTCTGAGCAAGGCGTGTTTGCGCGACGAGATAGGACGACAGCGGAATCTCGGACGCTTCGTTGAAATAGAGTGTCACGAATTCACGCCCTAGGATTTTGTCCACGCGCTCTTTATCGTCCAGACCGGCAAGCCAAATTTCAGATCCGTTCGGCAGGCTGAAATAACCGTCCTGCTCATGCCATGTCAGAGGAATTCCGGGAAACTTGAGCGAGAACGCTTTGGGGAATGTGTCCTTGCCGATGGATTGCTTTACCGCAACACCATGACGACGGAATATTGCATGCCGTGATCCAGGGGCTTTCATGGCGCGTGTGCCGATGAAGTCACAAAACGCGAACGTCTTGCCGGAGCGCGATCCACCATAGCAAAGGACGTGCGTTTTGCCTGACGAAGCCAGACTGCGCAACTCCTGCTGCTTTGGGGTGAGGCTATAGGTCGGCATCTGTCGCCGCTATGGTGACTGAGAGCGCGCCGCTGAGGTCTTTCTTGTCTGTCAGGCCAAGATCTCGGGCGATAATGTTGGAATTCAGCAGGTCCGCGGATGCGCCTTCGAACTTCTGCTGGTAGATAATTTCCTCAGCCCGCGTAATGACTTCGTACAAATCGGGACGCTTTTCCCGCCAAACATTCCACGTCGCGCGGTTGATATCGAGGAACACACACAGCCCGCCGATGGTCATGGCGCGCATCTTTGGCAAGCTGGCGACTGTTATCTGCCCCTCGTATGAGAACGCCTTGGCTTCTTGAAGCGGGTGCGTCTCTACCCATTCGAAGTATTCGCAACATGCAGCCCATAGCGGCTCTGGATCCGCAAAAATGGGTTTAGGCCCAGCAGACGATCTTGCCTGCCAGAACCTATTCCCTTGCGTGAATTTCCCTGCCTTGTCTCGATGCTGCATCGTCAGATTAGCACTTCTTGCCGCCCTTGCCTTTGCCCTTGGTCTTTTTCATGCCGCCCTCGTTCCGGTTTTGTTGGTGAGGTATCATTATACCCCATAATTCCGACTGATGTAATGGACTTATGGAATTTCCCGCTCGCGCTTGCCTGTGATCTTGCTGCGAAACCTTCTGGCATTGCGGACTTCGCGCAGGATTGACCGATCATAGAGGGTGATGCAGCGCTGAGAGTGTCGGCCGCAGACGGCGTAGAAAACGCCTTCCTTGACGCGGAAGCGCCAGACAGACGACACGGCGTCAATGTGGAAGACGAATTCCACCAGATCGTTGCGGTGTTCTGCTATGGCTCGCTCTATGTCGCGGCGCAGTGCCATGCCGTCGATTGATGCTATGCCTCTCTCTCGGCAACGCTGGACAAAATGGTGGGTCATGTACGCACCCACATTCTTACGCGGGCGCGGCCCACCAGCTTGCGGCTGTATGTCGCCTTGCCTTCCAGGCGCAGTATCCTGAGAGCGCCCCATGTCGATGAGGTGGAAACGCCCGCGACCTCCGCGATTTCGTTGGCGCTTTTCGGCACGTCCGACACCACGTCAAATATTCGCGCCACAAGCTGCCCGCTCAATGCTTTCGGATCAGACTCCACTTTCGGCGGCTTTACGCGGCCTTCCTTGATGGCGAGTTCCATCCACCTGTCGGCAAGTTCGGCCTCGGTGAGCGGCTGGCGCTTTTGGGCCGGAGGCTTTGGCTTTGCGACGGG
>CALDKP010000169.1 GCA_937898535.1 uncultured Sphingomonadales bacterium
CGTCATTTCATAATAAGCCATCAGGTGGTGGCCAAGCGTGACGGGCTGCGCGACCTGCAAATGCGTGAATCCGGGCATGATGTTGTCGGCATGTTCTTCGGCGCGTGTCACCAGCGCCGACTGGAATGCGCGCAGGCCCGCATCAATTTCATGGGTCGCATTGCGCACCCAAAGGCGGAAGTCGGTGGCGACTTGGTCATTGCGCGACCGCGCGGTGTGCAAGCGTGCCGCAGGCTCACCCACCAACGCACGTAACCGCGTTTCGGTGACCATATGAATGTCTTCAAGCGTGAGGTCTTCGGGCACGCCATTGGCTTCATACTCGGCGTAAATGCTATCGAGTCCGCTCTGGATCGCGGCATTGTCTGACGCCGTTATGATTCCGTTTGCGGCCAACATATCGGCATGCGCTTTGCTGCCGGCAATGTCTTCCTGCCAAAGACGCTTGTCGAATGGGATGGAGGCATTTATCTCGCGCATGATAACGCCAGGGCCTTCGCCAAACCGGCCGCCCCACATGCTATTGGAATCAGAGATGCGCTTTGTAATTGCCTTAATCCTTTTAGTGCTGGCTGGGTGCGATAAAGAAAGCCAACCCAAGGGGCAAGCGCAACCCGCATCCTCGGCCAAGGCAGGGGTGTCTGACACGGCGGAAATCAGTCTTGAGAGCGCCAATGGCATGCGCGCCACGCTAAGCTACAAATTTGCGGGTCAAAAAGCGCCATCGGCACCTTTTGCCAATGCGCAGGGTCAGGATGTCAGTCTTGCCGATTTTGAAGGCAAGCCGTTGTTGCTCAACATCTGGGCAACTTGGTGCGCACCATGCAAAGCGGAAATGCCGACGCTGGATGCGCTGGCAAAGTTGGAAAAAGGCCGCATGAACGTGATCGCTGTGTCGCAAGACCTGCAAGGACGCGCACCTGTTGTCGCGTTTTTTACGGAAACAGGGGTCAAAAATTTGGAGCCATACACCGATGCGGACAATCTATTGCTGACGGCTTTTAACAACGCGATCGCGCTGCCGACCACGATATTATATGACAGTGATGGCAAAGAAGTGTGGCGCGTGGCCGGCGGTGTGGAATGGGATGATGCCGAAATGGCAAAGCTGCTGCGCGCAGCCGACTAAAACTGATTTTACATCAATATGCGGCGGAGACGCTGCTTTTCGCCTTTTCGAACCGGCAGTGATTCGGTCAGTGGCCGCACGACCACATGTCTGTGCCGGGGATCATTACAATTGGCGATTTCCGCTTGCTCGGTTTCCCGGGCAAAGGCTGTGCCGGGCAAAAATCCTGCCGACAATATGACGATGCCAGTGCCCAACGTTAAAAAAAGTCCCCGCATTCGCGCAAAATGCCAGCAGAGAGATTTCTGTAACATGAATGGAAAAGGGGTTTCCTGCATTTTTGGCGCCTCTATCGGCCGTAATCCAAAAATGGTGGGCGCTAACGGGCTCGAACCGCTGACCCTCTCGGTGTAAACGAGATGCTCTACCAACTGAGCTAAGCGCCCCACTACGGGAAGCGCGCCTTTGCCAAAGCGTTTTGGGTTTTGCAAGCCTAATCAGATGATCGGAGCGGAACCTATGCCGATTGCGACAAAATAATCATCAAGTTTGGCGGATGTTTCGTCCGACAGTTCAATGAAAACCCGCCGCGCATCGGCTGGATCCTGACGCCGGACGAGCATACCGCTTTCGGTCATTGCGGTGATCCACCGCAAGGCAGTGGTCGGCGGAACCGCAGCGGCGATACATAGGCTGGAAACCGACACATGCTGCCCTTCTTGCCCGGCAGCCTTTAGGTCCAGCAAGATATCCCATGCCGGGTCAGCAAAGAGATCTGGTGGAAAAAACCGCTCCCGCATACGGCGCAGCTTGATGATGTCGCGCAGGGTTTGAGCGTCTATCGCGTCCGAGCGCACGGGGTTGGTGGATGGAAATTCCTGAAACCCACCCAATGGCGCGGGCCGAAAGGAAATAGGTTTGTCGGATAGCCCGGCTGCGCGTTCCGAATCGGCCATGCGAGCAAGCGTTCGGGCAAATTCTGCAAGCTCGTCGCTGATTCGGTGCAGCGATTCGAATGAGACGTCACGGTTCCTGTCATGCAGTCGGTCCATATCGCCCCGTCCAAACGCCCCCGCTAAAATCGGCATCGCCTCAATGTCGTCGGCGTCGACGAGGAAATGGCACTGGCCTTGTGGAAGCGCTGCGTAAGCGTCTTCGAGCCCTCCCATCTTGGTCCACACCAACGCAGTGCTCCGATGAGTCTGGAGATACTGGGATATGCGCAACAGGAAATCCGTGGGTATGTCCGTTTCGGAGGAAAAGTCGACCAACAGGAAATCCGCGCGCTGCGCATCATCCATCGCAAGCGCGGTGCAGCCTGTTACGGCCAATAGTCGATTGAGGTCAGCTATACGCTGTGCCGTGCCGCCGACAATCATGGCCGTGCGGCCATTGATGCTGGAACCAAACGGGGACGGGCGTTCTTCCATATTTATTCTCCCTGCGCCTAGAATAGGCGTTTCATGTGCCGAACACACGATAATTACGGCTCCTGTGGCGTAAAATTTCACTCCGTTTCGGAGGAAACAGTTTTGGTCGACTGCTTGTTTGCAAGGCGTGCCCGATGCGCTAATCCCCTGTTCATTGAGCCTGGGCATCCGGGCCGCAAAATGCAGAGGAGCATATTCAGGTGAAAACGGGAAAAATCATATTGCGCGCAGCGGCGCTTTTAATGTCAGGAGTTGCGATGACGGCGGTTGCACAAGCGAAAGAAATGAAGTCCGGGTACATGGGCAGCGAGCCTGCGTTGCTTCAAGAATGGACCGGGCCCTATGAAGGCGTTCCGCCATGGGACAAGGTTAAAGTTGCGCAATTCCCGGCTGCGTTTCAGGCCGCGATGCAAGCATCAAAGGCTGAGTTTGAAGCGATGCTCGCAAAGCCCGAAGCCATCACGTTCGACAACACCATCACCGCCAGCGAACTGTCCGGCGAAAAAATCGGCCGTTTATTCTCGATCTGGGGTGTGCATTCATCGAACCTCTCGAACCCTGAAGTCCGTAAAATTCAGGCGGAATGGGAACCAAAGGTCAGCGCGTTCTTCTCGGAACTCGCGCTGGATGCCCGTTATTTTCAACGCGTCAAATATCTCTACGACCAGCGCGCCAATCTTGGCCTAGATGCCAAGCAAATGCGTCTGTTGGAAAGGACCTATGACGGTCTGGTCCGCAATGGAGCGATGCTCGACGCGGGCAAGAAGGCGCAGGTCATCAGCATAGAGACCGATCTTTCCAAGAAATTCTCGGCTTTTTCCGAAAAGGTTCTGGCGGATGAAGAAACCTTCATTCTGATAACCGACGCGGCGGACCTTGCGGGATTGCCCGAAAGCTATGTTGCGGCGATTCAGGCTGCGGCCAAGGCAAAGGGCCAAACTGGTTGGGCTGTCGTGAACACCCGCTCTGCCGTTCAACCTTTCCTTGAAAATTCAACGCGACGCGATTTGCGTGAAAAGGTCTGGCGTGCGTTCACGATGCGCGGCGATAACCAGAATGCGAACGATACCAACGATACCATCGCCGAAATATTGAAACTACGTCAGCAGCGTGCCGAAATCCTAGGCTTCCCAACCCATGCCCATTACCGCATGGCTGACACGATGGCGAAGGACCCGAACAAGGCGATGGACCTGATGATGAAGGTCTGGCCTGCTGCTGCCGCCCGCGTCAAAGAAGAAGTGGCCGACATGCAGGCAATCGCCAATGCCGACAACATCACGATCGAACCATGGGATTATCGCTTCTACGCCGAAAAGGTGCGCAAGGCGAAATATGACCTCGATCAAGAAGCCATTAAACCCTATTTCCAGTTGGATAATATGGTCGCTGCCATGTTCGACGCCGCTGGAAAGCTATATGGCATGAGCTTCTCCGAAAACACGGGCACAGTCCCAGTGTTCGAACCCAAGGTGCGGACATTTGAGGTTAAGCGCGATGGCAAGGTCGTCGGCCTGTTCTACCTCGACAACTTCGCGCGCGCTGGCAAGCGTTCGGGCGCGTGGATGACCACCTATCGCAGCCAGCATAAATTGGGCGGTAAGAATGACATCGTGCTTGCATCGAACAATAATAACTTCGTGCCCGGCGCCGATGGCGTGCCCACGCTCATCAGCATTGATGACGCGTCGACATTGTTCCACGAATTCGGTCACGCCATCCATTATCTGAACTACGACATCACATGGCCGGGCCTTGGCGGCACGCCGCGCGACTTTGTGGAATATCCAAGCCAAGTGAACGAAAACTGGTTGCTGACGCCATATGTGCTCAACACTTATGCCAAGCATTATAAAACAGGGGAGCCGATCCCGGCGGCGTTGGTCGAAAAAATCCGCGCGAGTGATACGTTCAACCAAGGCTTTTCGACGGTAGAATATTTGTCGAGCGCCATTTTGGATATGAAGCTGCATAACCGCAGCGAACCCGTGACCGATCCGCGCGCATTTGAACGCGATACACTGGCCGAAATCGGGATGCCCAAGGAAATGGCGATGCGCCATCGTCTGCCGCAGTTTAACCACCTGTTTGCCGATGATGGCTATTCGGCTGGCTATTACAGCTACCTCTGATAGTGTTGTTTGTGCAGGTACTACATTAAACTTATTTGGCAATGTGGTATCAGGTGCATTTGGAACTCCAACATATTCTTGGACAGGTCCTTTGGGATTTAATTCTACATTACAAAACCCGAGTATTGCTAATGTATCTATGGGTGCAGCAGGAACTTATACGCTTACTGTTACTAATGGGAATGGCTGTACAGCTTCGCAAACAACAACTGTAATAGTAAATCCTGTTCCTAATGTTAGTGTAGATCCTACGTTTACATCAGGATTTGTTAAAAAAGCAACAGGTCAGTTTGTTTTATATACGTACACAATTACAAATATTGGTTCTGTACCGGATGTTTTTGATTTATCAGCGCTATGGATTAATGATAATCCTGGCATAGATGTAGATATGGACATTCGTTTTAAAGTAGGATCAAATTTTTATTCAACACCCATTGCCTCACCATCAATTGCTCCAGGAGGCACATTTACTTTTCAAGTGGAATTGCAAGTGCAAGGTAATGCACCAAGAGTATTAAACCATACACAACTAACAGTGACCAGTCGTTTGTGTACGATTTCATCTATATCTGCAGATATGTACACTTATGAATATAATGGGAATCTACCAACAGCTTCTGGAGCGCAACTTGAATTATCAAAAACAGCTAACACAGCTTCTGCTATAGTAGGAGTGCCATTTAATTATGTTATAACCATAGTAAATAATAGTAGTTCTACATCAGCAACTGGAGTTGTTATATCTGATCAGGTTCCTGCAAATTTGACAATAACTGATAATGGAGGAGGCGTGCAATCTGGACAAACAATTACTTGGAATATTGGCACTTTAACAAAAATAGGCGCTGGAATAAATACTGTTCAAAAAACCATTACTGTGGTGCCAACATGTGCTTTAGTACCCACAGTGACTAATACTGCCAATGTTTTTTCTACGCCACAGATAATGGT
>CALDKP010000170.1 GCA_937898535.1 uncultured Sphingomonadales bacterium
TTTCGAACTCGTAACACCTGAAAAGCTCTACCGCTCGGACGACGTCTATATGGTCGTCGTTCCGGGTAGTGAGGGCGATTTTGGTGTGCTTGAGGGCCACAGCCCAATGATGAGCACGCTGCGTAACGATGCCGCGCTTGAGATTTACGCGACGCAGGGTGCGACGCCCGAGCGCCTCATCATCGCTGGTGGCTTTGCAGAAGTGAATGAAAACGGCCTGACCGTTCTCGCGGAACGCGTCGAGGCTTAAGCCTCGCGCGTTACGACTTAGGGGGCTTCATCGCCCCAAATGCGTGCCGTTTCAATATAGCCGTAGCGCCCTTCGGTTTCGAAGCGGCAATAGCCTTTTTCACATTCTTCGATAAGCCCGACCACACCGGGTTCAACGCGCCATGAAATATGCGCGTTGGCTTCGGGCGCATCACGCAATGCGCCAATATCCTTACCGATTACGATGGCAGCCCGCTTCGGGCTCAGCAAGCGGACATGCAGCCATCCCTGCTCGCCGTCTGGGTCTTGAACCTTGCGCCATACGCTGTGCACCGCCACCACCTTCACGGGCAGGTTTTCGCGTTTATACACCCATGTAACGGGGAATTCAGTGCTTGGACCAGTACGCATGCGCGCCTCTGGCTTCGAAATTGAGGCCCAATAAGGCGGCTTTTGTTGGGCCTGCCCGGCGGCGGACGCAGCACCAAAAAGCGCAAGCGCCAATGCGCCGCAACGCACGATCGAATTGTTCTGATTAACCATATTTTTTACCACCGTGTTCATTCTATACCGTAAGCGCGGCGCGCAGCGCAACCATCCTGTCTTGACCTTGTCACATATTCGGCTTTAGTCACTGCCATGCCCGAACTTAGCCGTATTGAACGTCCATCTGTCCGCGTCACCCGCACGCTTCTTCCTGCTGTTGAAAAGCGCATGGCGGAACTGTTCGATACCCGCTTCAATGCTGATGATGTCCCCCTCACCCGCGACGCGCTTGTCGCCGCCATGGCGGACTGCGACGTACTCGTGCCGACTGTCACGGACTCCATCGATGCCAGCATCATCGCCGCCGCCCCGCCGCGCCTGAAACTGATTGCGAGCTATGGCGCCGGGGTCAATCACATCGATTTGGCCGCAGCCAAGGCCAAGGGCATCATGGTGACGAACACGCCCGGCGTGTTTACCGACGATACCGCTGACCTGACGATGGCGCTCATTCTGAACGTACCCCGCCGGCTTGGTGAAGGACACCGCGCCATGCGCAATGGTGAATGGAGCGGCTGGAGCCCCACAGGCATGCTGGGTCACCGCATTGGCGGCAAGACGCTTGGTATCATCGGCCTTGGCCGTATTGGAGAGGCTGTTGCCATGCGTGCCAAGGCATTTGGCATGAATATCATTTACAACAAGCGCAGCCGTTTGCCCGCCAGCGTTGAAGATGAACTGGGCGTCACGTTCGAACCCGACATCGACCGGCTGGTGGCCCGTTCGGACATTATCACGCTGCACTGCCCGTTAACGGCGGACACAGACAAAATCATCAATGCCGATCGCATCGCGCACATGAAACCCAATGCATATGTCATCAACAGCTCACGCGGTGAATTGATCGATGAAGACGCATTGATCGCGGCACTGCAAAGTGGTCGTATCGCGGGCGCAGGGCTTGATGTGTACACGCATGAACCCGCCGTTGACTCGCGGTTCTTGAGCATAGCCAACGCGGTGCTCCTTCCGCATTTGGGCAGCGCCACAGTCGAGGGGCGCGAAGCATCGGGCGAGCGCGTGATTACAAATATCCGCGTCTGGGCCGACGGCCATAGACCACCAGATCAGGTGCTTGAGGGCTGGCAATAAGCAATTTTCTTTCGATTGCGGTAAGTTACTCGTAATTTTGTGCCTTGAGGCTTTATGACGCCGCGCCTAGAGACGTGGCAAATAAGCGGGCGGGGAAGATTATGATCCAGAAATTTGTGCAAACAGCGCTGGTTTTAAGCGCACTCATGTCAGCGCCAGCAATGGCACAGACGGGCATGGTCGCTATTCCTGAAACCAACAGCGGCGATAGCGCGTGGATTTTGACCGCGTCAGCCCTCGTGCTGATGATGACGCTTCCAGGGCTTGCCCTTTTTTATGGCGGACTGGTGCGCGCCAAAAACTTCTTATCGGTTCTCGTTCAATGCGGCGCGATTGCCGCTATTGCATCGGTTATCTGGATTGTCGTTGGCTACAGCCTCGCCTTTTCCGTAAACGGCAACGGCTTCATTGGCTCGCTCGAGAATTTCATGTTCAATGGCCTGCTCGATTCTGTCCGTGAGGGGCAGACGACAGGCGAACTTGCCTTTGCGCTTTTCCAGATGACATTTGCCATCATCACCCCTGCCCTGATTGTTGGTGCATGGGTGGAACGCGCCCGCTTTGGCTGGGTCGTGGCGTTCAGCGCCTTATGGTCGCTGCTGATCTATGTCCCCGTGACCCGATGGGTTTGGGGCGGCGGTTTTCTGGCCGAACAGGGCGTCATTGATTTCGCCGGCGGCATTGTTGTGCACACCACGGCGGGCATTTCAGCGCTTGTTGTCGCGCTCATGCTTGGCAAGCGCATTGGCTTTCCCAGAACGCTTATGCTCCCGCATAGCCCCGCGCTCACGGTAGCCGGTGCTGGCCTCCTCTGGGTTGGCTGGTTTGGCTTCAACGGCGGATCGGCTTTGGCGGCAAATGATGCGGCCGCCAGCGCGATTATCAACACCCATGTCGGGGCTTCGGTGGCAGCGATTGTCTGGCTGGTGATTGAACGGATCAAGGTCGGCAAGGCCACAGCCGTCGGCTTTGCAACTGGCGCAGTCGCTGGACTTGCGACGATCACACCGGCAGCAGGGGTGATCGGCCCCGGTGGTGCAGTTATTCTGGGCATATTGGCCGGCGTCGTCTGCTTCTGGTTTGTTGGCCTTGTCAAAGGCACGCTGAAAATCGATGACTCGCTCGACGTTTTTGCCGTGCATGGTATCGGCGGAATTCTTGGTTCCGTCCTGCTTGCGGTCTTTGCAAGCGAGGCGCTTGGCGGCGCTGGCTATGCCGAAGGTGTGGGCATGGCATCGCAATTGTGGGTTCAGGTGAAGGCCGTGGCCATCGTCGGCGCGGGCGCCCTGGGCTGTTGTGTGGGTGCGCGCCTGGCACTGGCCGGGCAGCCGGTGCTGATGATCGGCCGCGCGCCGGTGGTGCAAGCCCTCCAGCGCGGCCAGGTAGCGCGCCCACTCCGGCACGCTCATGCCCTGGATGGCGCTGAGCACGTCGCTCCAGCGCGGCCGCTGGCCGGCACGCAAAGCCGCGCGGACCTTCCAGGCCAGCATGGTAGGCTACGGCTGTTATACCATTGGCCTGCAGGGTATTTGCCAGCTCTTCGGTTGTTTTTCGGTTAAGGGTATAGATGATACCGCTTTTATTTTTGTGCTGCTGAATAAAGCGCACAATACTTTTATTGGTCTGGTCTTTATTAATCTTGGGCTGAATCTCGTAATAGAGGTTAGGTCTGTTAAAAGAAGAAATAAAGATTTGCGGATT
>CALDKP010000171.1 GCA_937898535.1 uncultured Sphingomonadales bacterium
ATACGAGATACAAGCTAGTGACTGGAGTTCAGACGTGTGCTCTTCCGATCTGAGCTGTTCGGACGTTGGACTTCTGACTTTGTAGGCGCATGCAGCGACCCTCCCTTGTTACCCTGAAATAAATAGGCTCCCAATTGCGCCCTCACGCAATATCTTTTCGCTCTATCCGCCGCTTGCATACAATTTTCAATCATTGTGTTGCAACCCAGCAACTATGCCACGGCAGGATAAATTTCCCACAAATTGCCAAGTGCACGCTTCAACGGACCAAGATGCGCCGCATAAGGTTTCCATTGGTCAACGCCGTCGCGGTTGATGGGCCGGCGGACCTGCTCGCTCGATGCAGTGCGCACAGCGCGCTTGTTTTGGTGGAAATTCAGGCACGCATCTTCAAACGGCAGCCCCAGATATTCGAGGAGATTGCGAATTTCTTGCTCCGGGTCTTCCAACAATTGTTCGTGAATGACGCGGTAAACATAGCCAGGCGCAACCGCATCAAAATGCGCCATCGCCCGCACATAATCCGCATAATATTGGCCCATATTGGCCAGATCATAACTGAACGCCTGCCCCTTGGCGAAATGCTGACGATAATTGGAGAAGCAGCAATCAAGCGGGTGTCGCCGCGCATCAATGATTTTGGCGTTGGGCAAAATCAAACGGATGAATGCCAGATAATTCCAGTTATTGGGCAGCTTATCGATGAAAAATGGCTTGTCGGTTTTGCGTTGGATGCGCGTGCGCTCGATGAACTCTGCGCCAAGCCTTTCGGCATCATCGGCGGATAGTGCCACAGTCGCATCGATCCAGTCCGATCCGCGCCCATCACGCAGCGCCATGGCTGGAATGTCCGGCAGTTCCATAGTCCCCTCAACCATCGAATGGCTCGCAAGGATTTGCTCGATCAGCGTCGAACCCGCACGCGGCATGCCGATGATGAAGATCGGGTCTGGCGCCTGATGCCCCTGCCCCGCGCGCGCTTCCCAAAATGGAGTGGTGAACTGGGCAATGATCTGATCGACCTGTGCGCTTACGCTTTGCGGATCATAGTTCAGCTCCGCGCTGCGCAGCGCGTTGCCCTTGGCATAATGTGCAAAGGCAGCGGTATGATCTGCGCGCTCTTCGCTTGCCTTGCCCAGCGCAAAATGCAGATGAAACGCGTCCTCCGAAACCAACCCGGCCGATGTTAAAGCGGTCTCCATCGCCGCAACATCGTCGTCCGAAAACTGGTAGGTTTTTAAATTGGCAAGGCTCCAATACACTTCGCCCAGCGTTGGTTCCACCGATATGGCGTGACGATATGCCGCAACGCTTTCGTCCTGATTACCGACGGTTTTGAGCATATGGCCATAGCTCATCCACAATTTGGCATGATCGGGGAAGCGCGCGGTCAGTTCCTGATACAGCGCAATCGCTTCTGCATAGCCGCCAATCTGTCCCAGTGCCGCAGCCTTCAAATTTTGCTGCACCGGATTGTCACCCTCTTCCGCGAGCACCGCATTCAAATGCTCAAGCGCCTCTGGAAACCGGTTCTGTTTGTACAATACCGTTGCCAGATTGGCACGCGCAGCACCAAAGTCAGGCGTCAGCTCAAGCGCGCGGCGAAGCAATGCCTCGCTATCTTTCAACCGGCCCACACGCGCGGCCAATTCCGCCATCATGCGAATGGCGGCAACATCGGTCGGCGCATCACGCAAATGACCGCGCAACAGCGGCTCTGCATCCTCCAACCTGTTTTCGGAAAGCGCGACAGCCGCCGCCATAAGGTTCGGATTGCGCAGAGCAGCTTCGATAGCGGGGCGGGCAGATGTTGGGTTCATTGCAGACGGTCTATGCGATGAAACGAAACTTTTGAAGCGGCCAAATCATCTGGCGTATCAATGTCGCATAATGTGCCCGCAGGTGCGGTCAGTTTTTCTGCATCGGCCAGAATATGCCGCGCGCCAGAATCCCCCGCTGTCGCCAGCAAAGCTGGCCAATGCGCGCGTGGAAATATCGCGGGCGGCATGGGCTGGTGTCCGTCAAAAGATGCCACCACATTATCGGTGCAAGCCGCAATCAGCGCCTCGACATGCGCAGCCTGCACGAACGGCATATCGGCCAGCGCAATCAGCAACGCCTGCGCATCGGTGCGCAACGCCGCCTCAACCGCGAGATGGAGCGAGCCCGATAGCCCGATTCCGGGATTCGGGTTGTCGACAATATCAAATCCCAAACGACTATAATGCGCTGCAATAATTGCGTCGGGCTGACACACCGCGAAATGCGCTGCTGCCGCAACGCGGGCCAGTTCATGCGCCGCACGCGCACCAAGTGGCGCACCTTCAAATTCTGCCATCAACTTATCAGAACCAAAACGCCGCGCATTGCCAGCCGCCAGCAGGACGATTGCCACGTCCTTCGCCTGCATCACCGCAAGCCTTGGTTAAACGCGCGGATCATGCCGCCCGCGATAGATAGCGCGATTTCGGGCGCGCTAATGGCGTTAATCGCCACGCCCGCTGGCCCCTCAATGCGCGCGCATTGTTCTGCAGTTACACCCGCCGCCGAGAGCCGCGCAAGACGTGCCTGATGCGACCGGACGGAACCGAGCGCAGCGACATAGGCCGCAGGGCTCGCCAGCGCCGCCGCCAGCGCAGGGTCGTCGATTTTGGGATCATGGCTAAGCGTCACAATCGCGCTTCGGCTATCGGGCGCAAAAGCTTTGACCGCGTCGTCGGGCCAACGGTCATCCAACCGAATGCCGGGAAAGCGCTCCGCCGTTAAAAACCGCCCGCGCGGGTCACACAATGTGACATCCACCCCTTGCGATGTCGCGATGGCGGCAAGGGCCGATGCAATTTCGACGGCGCCTACAATCAGCAAACGGCGCGGCGGATGGTAAATATTAACAAAGCCAGCACCCGCATCATCGTCCAGCACAGCACTTCGGCCTGTTTCCAAATCCGTCACAACCGACAGCGCCGCACCCGCAGAGCGCGCCTTGATGATGTCGGCAAACAGATGCGCCGGAAAACCATCGGCGGAAACAGGCTGGACCAGCACCTGAATATCCCCGCCACAGGGCAGGCCCACGTCCCACGCAGCATCGTCGGCAATGCCATATCGGCGCAGCACAGACGGTGCGCCTGCCAAAACCATGTGTGCCCGTTCAAGGACGTCGCCCTCGACACAGCCGCCAGAAACCGAACCCACAAAGCGCCCGTCCGCATGCACAAGCATATGGGTGCCGACGGGGCATGGCGCGGATTTCCAGGTTTCGACCACCGTCGCAATCGCCATAGGCGCGCCTGCCCAGTCAATTGCGGCGGCAAGGATACGGTCATGGTTGGCGCTGCCCATAGTCATGGCAATGCGCTAGCAAAGAGGCAGGAGCGTTGCTATATGAAACGCAGATTTGGGTAGGAGCTTATTCGCATGGCAATTCAGACGTCGATCAACGGCAAGCCAGTGGCGCTTGCGGCGGAGCCGGACACGCCGTTGCTTTGGGTTATCCGCGAAGAGCTTGGCCTAACCGGTACAAAATTCGGATGCGGGGTTGCGGCTTGCGGCGCGTGCACCGTCCATGTGAATGGCGAACCCACCCGTTCATGCAGCGTTCCCGTAAGCGAAGTCGCAGGTAAATCGATCACCACCATCGAAGGCCTGAAATCTGCGGACGGTACGCTCCACGCCGTCCAGCAAGCGTGGATTTCTGCGCAGGTTCCGCAATGCGGCTATTGCCAGTCCGGGCAGATTATGGCCGCTGTGGCGCTCATCGAAAAAACGGGCAGCCCAAGCGATGCACAAATTGATGAGGCGATGACCAACATCTGCCGCTGCGGCACCTATCCGCGCATTCGCAAGGCGATTCATGCCGCGACCGGGCAAGCGGCGAAAGCGGCGAAACCTGCAGAAGGAGCGGCATAATGGCTGACAACCCCACATCCGATATGCAAGAAGCCACGCCAGCAAAGCGCAAGGGCGTAAAACGCCGTGCCTTCCTCATTGGTGGTGTAGCGGTCGTCGGTGCCGGCCTGTTCGGTATCTCCATCGCCGACAGCAATGCCGCCAAATCCGCCAAGGCAAGCGTCGAAGCCGCAGGCGGCCACAGCTTTGCCACATGGCTGAAAATTGGTGAGGATGACAGCATCACCATTTATTCGCCGCACACCGACATCGGTCAGGGTTCCAACACCGGTCTTGCGCAAATGCTGGCTGAAGAGCTGGATGCTGCGTGGGATCAGGTGCGCGTTGTTTCTGCACCCGCCGAACCGGCATTCGCCAATGTGGGGCTTGGACGCGCTTTCCTTGCCGATATGACGGGCCAGCCTGCGATCATTAATGGCATTCCGCAATCATTTCTGTCCTTCATTGCGCGGCAAATGAACCTTCAGATGACCGGCGGCTCCACGGCTTTGCGCTTCACAGGCCGGGTGACGTTCCAAAATGTCGGGGCGGCGACGCGGCTTGCATTGATTGAAACGGCTGCCAAGCGGCTGGACGTTCCAGCCGATGAACTGACGACACAGGACAGCCATGTCATCCATTCCAAATCCGGCCGTGCGTTGCGCTATGGCGAACTGGCGGCTGAAGCTGCAACCTTGTCGCTCGACAATGCGCCAAAGCTGAAGGATCCATCGCAATATCGCATCATGCGCCAATCGATGCAGCGGCTCGACATTCCCGCGAAGGTCGATGGCAGCGCGCAATATGGCATGGACTTTTCGGTTCCCGAAATGCGGGTCGCAACGATCATGGCAGCGCCTGTGCGTGGCGGCAAATTGACGTCCGTGGACACTGCGCCTGCCTTGGCGGTCAAAGGCGTCGAGAAGGTCATTAAGCTTGATGATGCGGTTGCTGTCGTGGCGAAAGGTTATTGGCCCGCCATTTCTGGCCTGCGCGCGCTCACACCAGAGTTTTCCGACGGCGGCAATGGCGGCATCTCGACCGCGTCCATTTTCAAGGCGCAGGATGACCTGATCGCCAAGGGCGAAGCCGATAGCACGGCCGGCGACGGTGATGTGCAGGCCGGACTTGGCGAAAAACCGATTGAAGCGACATATCAGGTGCCATTCCTGCACCACGCGATGATGGAGCCATTCGCCCTGACCGCCCATTTTAAGGATGGGAAGCTCAACATTTGGGGCGGCATGCAGGACCCACTTGCCACCAAGATGATGGCCGTCGACGTTTCCGGTCTCGACGCGGATGATGTGACCTTCCACCCGATGATGATCGGTGGCAGCTTTGGCCGTCGTTTGCCGATGTATATGGAAATCGTCGCGCAGGTCACAAAGCTTGCGATGCAATTGCCGTATCCGGTGAAGCTTATCTGGAGCCGTGAGGAAGAAGTCGCCCAAGGCGCCTATCGCCCCCAAAGCTCCGCCGCGTTGCAGGCGTCGTTGACCAAAGAAAAGCGGATAACGGCATATCGCAACGACTATGCCCAACCCGAAAGCGCCGAGAGCGAAACGGTATTTCCTTATACCCTTCCCGCCGTGTCGCGCCGGCACTTTGCGCATGTTTCGAACCAGCAAACCGGTGCATGGCGTTCAGTCAACTCGACACAGCAGGGCTTTTACAATGAAAGCTTCATGGATGAGCTGGCCCATGCCGCGGGCGAAGACCCCGTTGTATTTCGCCGCAACCATTTGAAAGCGGGATCGCGGCACTTGCGCGTCTTGGACGAAGTTGCCGCACGCAGCGGTTGGGGCTCCCCCCTTCCCGCAGGAACGGGTCGCGGCGTTGCATTGGTCGAAAGTTTCAGAACCATCGTCGCGCATGTGATCGAGGCGTCGGTCGGTGACGACGGCATGCCCAAAGTGCATAAGGTAACAACGGTCGTGGACGCCGGAAGCATTGTTAATCCGGACGCCGCCATGGCGCAGATTGAAGGCGGCACGATCATGGGGCTTTCGTCCGCCATTGGTGAGGCGATTACGCTTGAAAATGGCGCGGTTCAGCAAAGTAACTTGGCCGATTATCCGTTGCTGAAAATGGCAGGCGCGCCCTTGGTGATGGATATCCATTTTCTCAACAGCGGTGCGGATATGGGCGGTATTGGCGAACCCGGCGTTCCTCCGGCTGCCCCTGCCTTGGCCAATGCGCTGTTCGCTGCCACCGGCAAACGCGTCCGCAATCTGCCCATCCTAACGCAAGCGAAGGCCTAATTTGCCGCACGCACGTTTGTTAAAGCCAACGGACAATCTGGAAATCGCCGAGACATTGGCGCGGGCGTTCCAGACCGAGACCGGATGGAGCTATGTCATTCCAGACGCAAAGCTGCGCGCGCAGCGGCTTGCCGGCGTGTTCCACCTGTTCTTGCGCGACGAACATCGCAAAGGCGCGGTGTATGGAACCGATGGCATAGAGGCCGTCACTTTATGGCGTGGTCCGGGGCAGGCCCGCGACAGCATGTTGGATACCGCGCGACTGATTGTGCCGTTCGTCCAGCAGCTGCGCTTTTCGATATTTCGCGGTCTCGAAGTCGCAGACCTCATCGAAAAGCATCTGCCGAAAGAGCCCGTCTGGTATTTACATTATGCGGGATGTGATCCGGCCTATCAGGGCAAGGGTTATGGCGGTGCTGCCATTCGTGCAGGTTTGGAACGGGCAGATCAGGACGGATTACCCGCCTATCTGGAAACCGCGGACGAACATAATATCCCGTTATATCAAAGCTTTGGTTTTGCCATTAAGCATAGCTGGCAAGTGCCCGAAGGTCCGCAATTTTGGGGCATGCAACGCCCGGGCAAGACCCGCCACTAAATAGCGCCAGCGGCCACAGCCGCTGAAGTCCTTGCCCTCCTTAGAAAAGCAGCGTAGCCCTCTGCGTACGCACCAGGTCTGCGCGAGAGCGTGGATAATAGGGAAGCCGGTGGAAATCCGGCGCTGTTCCCGCAACTGTAACCGGCGAGCTTTTGCTCCATATGCCACTGGGGAAACGGGTAACCGTGAAACTGGGAAGGCGGGGCAAGAGCACTGACCCGGGAGCCAGGAGACCTGCCTGATTGCGGTTTGTCCTTTGTGCTTGCGGGACACTGGCGCAATCGGGGTTTTCCTCCGCGTGACGACATTGTGTTGGACGTCATGCGAAGGAGATAGATCCATGACTTTTTTAAAATATACGGCCGCGGCGCTTGCGCTGCTGCCGACATCTGCAATTGCAGATGAATGGGACGACGTTATCGTTGTCACCGCGAGCGGATTTGAACAGCCGCGGTCAGAAACCGGACAAGCGGTCGATATTGTCGACCGCGAACGGCTCGACCAATTGCAAAGCGCCACCATCGGCGATGCCCTGCAAACCGTGCCCGGCGTTACCGTTGCGGCGCGCGGCGGGCTTGGCGGGCAGACCAGTGCGTTTTTGCGCGGCGGCAACAGTTCGCAGACGCTGGTGCTCATCGATGGTGTGCGGATCAATGATCTCACCAGCCCCAATGGTGCGTTTGATTTTGGTTCGCTGATGACGGGCAATATTGGTCAGGTGGAAGTCCTGCGCGGTCCAAACTCAATCATCTGGGGCAGCCAAGCGATTGGCGGCGTGATCAATATCCAGTCACTGGCCCCCGCCGATGGTTTCGAAGGACGCTTCGGCGCGGAATATGGTGCCGCCGATACCAAACGGATGAACGCCAACATTGCCAGAACCAGTGGCCTGTTCGAAGGCAGCTTTGGCGGGTCATATGCCGATAGTCGCGGCATTTCGGCGCTCGCGGGTGGAACCGAACGCGATGGCTTTGAAAATTTCGCGGGCAATGGTCGGTTGAAGGTCAACATCAGCGATGCCTTCAATCTCGATTTCCGCGGCTATTATAACCAGGCGACGGTGGAATATGATTCCGCCTTTGGGATCGGCGCGAATGCCCTGCCCGTCACCCGCAACCGGCAGTTTGTCGGCTATGTCGGGGCGAATGTCGTTGCGTTCGACGGCCGCATGCAAAACCGCATTGCGTACACACGCACCGATATCAGGCGGCTTGGCACGGACCCCGTGGTGTTTAGTTTCAACAACTTCATTGTCCGTGGCAGCATAGACCGCGCGGAATATCACACCGCGTTCGACGTCAACGACGCCCTGACCCTGACCGCTGGCTTGGAATATGAACGGTCGTTCGCCAGCACATCCTTTGAAGGCGCTGCAGCCGATGTCGCGCGCAACTATGTGACCAGCGGCTTTGGCCAGATTATCGTTCGTCCATTTGCCGGGCTGACGGTGACGGGCGGGGTCCGGCATGACAAATACAACGATTATGGCGGGCAAACGACATTGGGCGGCAATATTGCCTTCACCCCCAATGATGGCCGCACCATGTTGCGCGCCACCTATGGCGAGGGCTTCCGCGCGCCGACGCTCAGCGAAGGTCAGCCACCTTATGGCAACCCCGACCTGCGGCCCGAAACTGCGCGCAATTTCGACCTTGGTTTCGAACAGCAGATATTGGATGGAAAGGCGCGGTTTTTCGCGACCTATTTCAACCGGCGCAGTTCGGACTTGATCGCGTTCTCCTTTGCGACATTTCAGTCCGAAAACATCGACCGCGTGAAATCAACCGGCGTGGAAGCTGGCTTCAACCTGAACCCCACCGACCGATTGGACATTCGGGCGAGCTACACGCTGGTCGACGCGGTTAACCGGTCAGCGGGTGCCAATTTCGGCAACCGACTGGCGCTACGTCCGCAACATAGCGGCAGCCTGACCGTCGACTGGCAAACGCCCATTGGCCTCTCGGTCGGCAGCAGTGTGTTGTTGATCGGCGATAGCTTTGACGATGCGTCAAACAGCGAAGCACTTGATGGCTATGCGTTGGTTGGCCTGCGGGCATCATTGCCGATTAACGACAGGCTTGAGCTTTATGGCCGCGTCGATAACATCTTCGATGTGCAGTATACTGTCGTGGCAGGATATAACAGCTTTGGCCGCAATGCCGCGGTTGGCGTCAGGGCCAAATTCTGATGCGTCGCGGTTGGTGCATTCTGCCTGCATTGGCACTGACCGGATGCGCCAACCAAGGTGCAATTGTGCCCGGCGGTATCGTCTCCAACAACCCGTGCATTGACGCCGTGCTGGCGGAAATCGCGTTGCCCGGCCAAGTGACTGCGGTTAGTACTTATTCGCATGATCCCGATAGCGCATCTGCGCCTTTGTCATGGTCCATGCGCTATCCCGCCATTGGTGCAAGCGCAGATGAGCTGCTTTTGGCGCGCCCGAAATTGGTGCTGACCGGCAATCTGGCATCGTCGGGTGCAAATGCCGTGCTGGCGCGCGCCGGGATTAAAACAGTGGCCATCGGTGTAGCGCCGACGATTGCAGAGGACATCGGGCAAATCCGCACGCTGGCGAAAGCCATCGGCAGGGTGGAGGCTGGCGAAACCCTCGTTACGCACATCCAAAATTCACTGCCAAAACCCGCCAACGCCCAGCCGCCGGTTTCAGCCGTGATCTGGCAAAATGGCGGGTTCGTCGCCGGCAAAGGCACGTTGCAAGACGAACTGTTGCAACGTCACGGATTTCGCAATGCTAGCGCCGAATATGGGCTGACGTCATGGGGCATCTTGCCGCTGGAGACCCTCATGCGTAACCCACCGACGGTCATCTTCATGCCCACCAGTGCACAGGGCGAAGATGCCCGAGCGCTTACCGCCCGGCAAAGGCTGTTGCGGCATTTGGACGGCAAGACGCAGATCGTTGATTTTCCCGACAAGCTTTTATTCTGCGGCGGTCCGACGATCGTTAAAGTATCCGCGATCTTGTCGAAGACACGGGCATCGCTAACTGCCCACGCAAGTGGAGGTGGCCAATGACAGCGCGTTTCATGACGGGTGTTTTGCTGCTGCTCACGCTGGCGGCGTTCCTGCTCTCGCTAATGGCGGGGAAGGTCTGGATTTGGCCGATGTCGTGGGCCGCCAACAATGCCGACGGCTGGATTTTCCTTGAGCTTCGCCTGCCCCGCGCGCTTCTCGGGCTTTGCATTGGCGCAGTCCTTGGGCTGTCGGGCGCAGTGTTGCAGGGTTATTTGCGCAACCCACTGGCCGACCCGACCGTGCTGGGGGTTTCGGCCAGCGCTGCTCTGGGCGGCGTTCTGGCAATCTTCATGGGCATCAACCTTGTGCCCTTTGGTCTATTCGGCTGCGCCATGATTGGTGCGGTTGCCAGCATCCTTTTGCTGCTGGCGATCGGCCGCGGTGGCGGGCCAATCGGGTTCATATTGGGCGGCATGGTGCTGTCTACGCTGGCGGGTGCATTAACGGCCTTTGTCATCAGCATCGCGCCGAACCCATTTGCCGCCAGTGAAATCATTAACTGGCTGATGGGCGCACTGACCGACCGGCTGATGGAAGACGTGCTCACTGCGCTGCCGTTCATGGCGATTGGCGCGCTGATGTTGCTGACCACAGGCCGCGCGCTCGATGCGCTAACCTTGGGCGAGAATGGCGCCAAAAGCCTTGGTGTCGACCTGTTCCGGTTGCAGTGGCTGATCGTCCTTGGCGTCGGCCTGTCGGTTGGCGCATCCGTCGCGGTGTCGGGTGTGGTCGGCTTTGTCGGGCTTATCGTCCCGCACCTCATACGCAGCTTTTATGGCGAACAGCCTTCCCGCATTTTGCTGCCTTCTGCCTTGGGTGGCGCGATTTTAACGCTCACGGCAGACAGCCTCGTGCGTCTCATCCCCGGCCCCGGTGAAATGCGGCTTGGCATTGCCATGGCAGTGCTTGGCGCGCCGTTCTTCCTGCTGCTGCTTTTACGCTATCGTAAGGGTGCAGCATGAACCTGAATGTCCAAAATCTCGGCTTCGCCCATGGCAACGCACCAACGCTTGAGGGAGTCAGCGCCACGTTTGAAGCGGGCAAATTCAGCGTCATCCTCGGCCCCAATGGTGCAGGCAAATCGACATTGCTGGCCTGCCTTGCGGGCCTGCGAAAGCCAAACAGCGGCACCGCAAAGCTTGGCGACGAGGATATTACGGCAATGCCCGCAACCAAGCGTGCCAAGCGCATTGGACTGCTGCCGCAAGGTGCGGAAACGCATTGGGCGATCACGTCCGAAGCGTTGGTTGCGCTTGGCCGCATACCGCACGCGCGCGGCGGAGGGGCATCGGCTGATGACCGCAGGGCCATTGCCGCCGCGATGCACGCAACCGCAACCGATGGCTTTGCGCACCGACCTATCACCCAATTATCGGGCGGCGAACGCGCGCGCGTCCTGCTGGCGCGCGTGTTGGCTGGGGAGCCGGAATGGATCCTCGCCGACGAACCATTGGCCAACCTCGACCCCGGCTATCAACTCGACATCCTCGATCTGCTGCGGCAGCAGGCGCGCGATGGCCAAGGTGTCGTCGCGGTCCTGCATGATTTGCACCACGCAGTGCGCTTTGCGGACCATGTCGTGCTGCTGCATCAAGGTTCCGTGTTTGCGCAGGGTACGGTTGATGATGTCATCACCGCGCAAAACCTCGCCACTGTATACGGGATTGACGCGCTGCTTTCCAAAGACGAGGAAGGGGCAACCCAATTGTTGATCAAAGGCAAGATGCGCTCATGAAATATGCCCTCCCCATATTCGCCCTGCTTCTTTCGGGATGCGCCACCACGGTCGCGCCGCCGCAGCTTGCTCCAACAAGCGCGCAGGAGGCGTTACGCCCTTATTATGCCGCGCTGGACGTCAAACTGCCCAAGGCACCGGCCAATCCGGCATTATCTGCGGACACATTAATCACACGTTTTGCATTTGGCAGTTGCGTCAACGAAAACCGCGACATGAAATTCTGGGACGTGATTGCCGCGCAAAATCCGCAGGCGTTTCTGTTGATCGGCGACAATGTCTATGGCGATACACGGCCAACAAATGGGGCAGACATCCCGACGCTGGCCGCGAGCTATAAAAAGCTAAACAGCCGCGTTGAATTTGACCGATTCCGGCGCAGCGTCCCCATGATGACCACATGGGATGACCATGATTATGGCGCCAATGACGCCGGTGGATCCTTCGCGTTCAAGGAATGGGCCGAAAAAGCCTATGAAACCTTTTGGGGTGCATCCGACGAAGTGCGCGCCCGCCCCGGTGTATATGAAAGCCGGATCGTCGGTCCGCAGGGCAAGCGGGTTCAGTTCATCATTCTCGATGCCCGCTTTTTCCGGTCCGACCTTGCCTCCATGACCTATCGCGATCCAGCGCCTGCGCTTGGCTGGTACATCCCCAATATGGATCCCAAAGCGACCGTGCTTGGCAGCGCGCAATGGGAATGGTTGGCACAGGAACTGGATAAGCCAGCAGAAGTGCGCTTCATCATTTCATCAACGCAGGTGATAACCGACGCGCATAATTTCGAAAGCTGGTCCAATTTCCCCAAAGAGCGCGACCGCCTTTATGCCTTATTGGGTCAAAAGCGCGTCAATAATGCGATATTCCTAACCGGCGACCGGCATTCAGGCGGCTTTTACAAGACCAATGCACCGGGCCTTTCCAAGCCGCTGTGGGACTTCACGTCCAGCTCGCTGAACCTGGCCTTTGGCAAAGGCGACGGCGGTGACCGCGAACCCGATCCAAGCCGAACAGGTGGTTTTTGGGGCATTGCAAACTTTGGTCAAATCGACATTGATTGGGCCGCAAAAAAGGTCGTGATGACACTGCGCAAGGATGATGGCAGCGTGATCGAAACGCAGGTTGCTAATGCGATTGATTGATCGCTGAATAATCCACGGCCACAACCTTTTCCATCACGGCATCGCGAATAGCGACAGCAGTAGCCAGTGGCAGGGCGATCATCTCCATCGTCCCGCCAGCAATGCCGAACCGAACCGACGCAAGCCCCTGCCGCCGCGACAATGGGCCTTGCGCAATTTCAACGCTTTGCACCTTCACCTGCGGCGCAATCGTTATCTGTTGCCGCCACCAGCCGCGCTTGAGATACAGCTGATGGTCATCCAGCCCGAAGCGATATTGCCGCCAGTCCAGCCAGAAAAACGCGCCGGGAAGAACCAGTAACAGCAGCAACAATGTCGTGCGGTCAATGGGGGCATTCGCGAAAATCACCAGCGCAGCCATGGCGGTCAACAGCACGGGCACAATGAACAAAAGCTGCGTCAGCCAATGCTTTGCGGCCCCGCGTTGCATTCGTTCGTCGCCATCGGGCGCAGCGATTGCGGCGGCTATTGCGATGCGCCACACTTCGTCCAGTGTCGCAAAGGGTGCGGCGACATAGTTGGCCTCTTGTTTACTGTCCTGCGCGAGACTGACAAATTTCAGGCTGTGCCAGCCATGGCGTTTCCGGAATGGCCCCGTTTGCACAATCGCCGCCTGCACCCGGTGCGTGGGCATGATAACGTCCGTGAGTGTAAACAGCCCCCGCCGACGGCGAAACCCCTTGGCGGTCTGGTCCAGCCGGAAACCATGCTCGCGTAAAATCGTGCGCACCACGCCTGTCGCAACGCCAATGAAAATCAGGCTCGAAATGGCGCCGAAGGCCAAAATGATCTGCGCGAACACACCAACGCCGTTGATCTGGTTAACGCTCACACCGCGTTCTTCGGCAAGCCCGATCCAATGTTTGAAGTCCCAAAAATCGAACGGCAGCAGGAAATCAAATTGCTGCGCAAGACCGCCGAGCACCGCGAAAATCACGAGTGAAAAGGAATAGAGGCCGAAGACAAACACGCGCTTGCCATCCATCGCGAATATCGGGTGTGCGTCGTCTTCAACAGGCGCTGGCACATCCACCGGAGCAGCGACCGCAATCCCAGCCTTACGCGACCGGATTAACGCCCGCAGCCGGTTCGCCTCCTCCAATGTAACGAAACTCAGTTTCGCATCGTCACCATCGCCGCCACCGGTTTCAAACTTGACCTCACCCAGCCCCATCATGCGGGCGAGCGGTTTTTGTTCGATGCTGACATCCTGAATACGCTCATAGGGGATGGACCGTGCTGTCCGGTTCAAAATCCCCTTCTCGACACGGATGTCATGTTCGCCGACGAAATATTGAAACCGCAGCCATGCCAGCCAACGAAAGAACAGGCTGAATATCAGAACAACCGCGATGACGATGGGAATGAGAACCGGATTGTCGGCTTTTCGAACACCGAAGATCGCGGCGACCATCGGAAACACCAACTGCGGAAGGCCCGAGACAAAGCCCACCAGCAAGCCGCTGATATGCAACCGTTCGCCATCGACTGCGGGCGTCAGCCCGTCCACCGCATCAACGGTTTCGTTCACAAGCTGTCCTGCCGTATAGCGGCGCGAATGGCCTCACGCATCGCCAGCGCGTCGGCATTGGCCAGACCGGGCAACGCGACCTTGCTGTTGTGGTTGCCCGCCGTGTGCACCGTCAGCGTGGCGAGGCCGTAGCGCCGGTCAATTGGCCCTTGGTCAACATCGATATGCTGGATGCGCCCGAACGGGACGATGGTATCACGATAAAACATGTAACCGCGCACAATGCGCAGCCGGTCGGTGCCCATGTCATAGCCCCAATGCCGATATTTGCGCGCTGGGACGGTGAACGCAACAAAGACATACAAAAGCAGCATCGGCACAATGAAACTGCCCGGAGGTGCGACGTGCGCAACCTCAAGCACGCCTGCTCCGACGACAAAGGGCAACAATCCAATCGCTGTCGCAATGCGTGTCGTGGTCACGAATGCGGGGTCGAGCGGGGTGAGTTCCGTCGCGAGATTTTGTGTCATGGCACCGATATGCGCACGCTGTGTTGCGATGGCAAGACGGTTAACGATTCACCCCGATAGGGAAAGCTACAGACCTAACGCGCCAGCGCAGTGTTCGCTTCGTCGACCAGCTTGGCAATGATATCAACCACAGGCCGTTCGACATGGACCATGCCAACCGACTGGCCTGCCATGACCGAGCCATATTCAACATCGCCGTCAATCACCGCGCGGCGCAATGCCCCAGCCCAATATTTCTCAATCTCAAGCTGCGCCGTTTCCATGTCGATTTCGCCGCGGTCGAGCATCGCGGCAACTTCGACCTGTTTTTTGGTGAATTCCTCAGTGCCCTTATTCTTCAGGGCGCGGACGGGAATGACCGGCAAGCGTGGATCAATCTGGACGCTGGCAACGGCATCGCGGGCATTGGCACGCAGGAACGCAGCCTTGAAATTGGGATGGGCGATGCTTTCATGCGCGCAGACGAACCGCGTGCCCAATTGCACACCCGCTGCGCCCATTTCGAGATAGCTTGCAATCGCGCCGCCACGGGCAATGCCGCCCGCGACAAAAATGGGCAGCTGATCGCCCAGCTCAGGCAGGATTTCCTGCGCCAAGACGCTCGTTGCCACTGGCCCGATATGCCCGCCTGCCTCACTGCCCTCGATAACCAGCGCATCCACGCCGGACCGCGCAAATTTCTTCGCCAGCGTGAGCGCAGGGGCAAAGCAGATAACCTTTGCGCCGAACGCCTTGATCGCTTCAATGCTTCCCTTGGGCGGTAATCCGCCCGCGAGTACGACATGGCTCACTTCATATTTCGCGCAAACATCAATCAGTTCCATGATTTGCGGATGCATGGTGATCAGGTTCACACCGAATGGCTTGGACGTCAGCGCCTTCGTTGCGGCAATTTCCGTATCGAGCAATTCAGGCGACATCGCCCCGCACGCGATCACGCCAAACCCGCCAGCGTTGGAAATGGCAGACACAAGGTTCCGTTCCGAAACCCAGGACATAGCGCCACACATAATGGCGACGTCGCAGCCAAGAAATTCCGTGCCGCGTTGCATGAGGTGTTTGAGTTTGGTCATAGCGGTCTCTTATCGGTCGCTAGTTTGCAATGAAAGCGGTTTACTCAGCGTCCAACCCATAAGCGGTATGCAGAACGCGCACCGCCAATTCCGTTTCGTCTTCGTCGATCAAAACCGACACCTTGATTTCGGAGGTCGAGATCGCCTGAATGTTGATCTTGCGGTCGGCCAAGGAGCTGAACATCGTCGACGCAACGCCTGCGTGGCTTTTCATGCCGACGCCGACGACGGAAATCTTGGTCACCTTTGTATCGGGGATCAGGCGGTTGTAGCCAATCGCGTCGCGCCGGTTTTCCAAAATGTCGGTGCAACGCACAAGGTCGGCTTGCGGGCAGGTGAAGGTCACGTCGGTTTCGCCTTTATCGCGGCCAACGTTTTGAATGATCATGTCGACGTTGATATTTGCGTCGGCCAGCGGCGAAAAGATGTTGGCCACTGCGCCGGGACGGTCGGGCACGCGCGTAAGGGTGATCTTCGCCTCATTCTTGTCGGCGGCAATTCCGGTGATCAGTTGGCGTTCCACTTGATACTTCTCCAATTCTGCGTCGGTCACAATCATCGTGCCGGGGATACTGTCGGCGTCAGGCGCGCTTTCATCAACGAATGAAGACAGCACTTGCACGCGCACGCCTTCCTTCATCGCAAGGCCAACCGAGCGGGTCTGCAAAACCTTTGAGCCAACCGATGCCAGTTCAAGCATTTCTTCGTAGGTCACGGCCTTCAGCTTGCGTGCGCGGGCCACGATGCGCGGGTCAGTGGTGTAAACGCCGTCAACGTCGGTGTAGATATCGCAGCGGTCAGCCTTCACCGCAGCGGCCACGGCAACAGCAGATGTGTCCGAACCCCCGCGGCCCAAGGTGGTGATGCGGTTGTCGTCGGTCAGGCCCTGAAATCCGGGGATGACCGCAATGTTGCCAGCCTTCATCGACGCAAGCAGTTCCTCGGTATCGATGGAACCAATGCGCGCCTTGGCATGGGCGCTGTCGGTATGGATGGGCATTTGCCAGCCCAACCAGCTGCGCGCTTCGCAACCGAGCGCCTGCAACGTTATCGCGAGCAAGCCTGCGGTAATCTGTTCGCCAGCGGCGACCACCACGTCATATTCGGCTGGATCGTACAGCGCGTTCGCCTCGCGGCAGAAGTTGACGAGCCGGTCGGTATCGCCCGCCATAGCGGAGACAACGACGGCAACTTCATCGCCGCGTTCTGCCTGACGCTTCACCAATTGCGCGACACGGCGGATACGTTCCGTTCCGGCCATAGACGTGCCGCCAAATTTCATTACAATGCGGGCCATGAAAACCTTGAAAAGTCGCTATATTACAATCGAGGGCCCTGATAGGGACAGGATATGACAAACGCAAGCTCAGCAACGACAATAAACGCTACGGAAGCCGCCCATTTTGGTGGCTTGGCTGCCGAATGGTGGGACCCAAAGGGTTCAAGCGCCATGCTGCACAAGTTGAATCCCGTGCGGCTTGGCTTCATTCGAGCCGCCGTCGACGCGCATTTTGGTGGTGATGACAAGGCACGCTATCCACTCGTTGGCAAGTCTGCGCTTGATGTTGGCTGCGGTGCGGGGCTGCTGTGTGAGCCACTGGCGCGTATGGGCGCGGAGGTAACGGGCGTAGATGCCGCGCCGGAAAATATTGATGCCGCAACCGCGCATGCGGCGCTGTCGGGACTACCGATCACGTATCGCGCGGGCGAAATCGCCGCACAAGGACTTGGCCAGTTTGATATCGTCTCATCGATGGAAGTCATCGAACATGTGAACGATCCAGCGGTGTTCATCGGCGAGCTGAAACGCCACATGAAACCCGATGGCTTGTTATTGCTATCCACGCCAAACCGCACACCCGCCTCGCGTATTTTCCTCGTTGAGGCCGCCGAGCGGCTTGGACAAGTCCCGCGCGGCACGCATGATTGGGACAAGTTCCTGACGCCCGATGAATTGACGTCAATTCTCAACGAAGCGGGAATTGAGATTGTCGACATGCAGGGCATTGCGTTTTCGCCCATGTCCGGACTGCATTTAAGCAGCAATATGGCGTTGAACTACATTTTGTCCGCGCGGTTGCGGAACTGAGCCCTACTCACATCGTCACCCTGAACTCGTTTCAGGGTCTTACTTCGTGCGCCCCAAAGAAAGTAAGATGCTGAAACAAGTTCAGCATGACGATTTAGGGATTAGCGTGAAGACTTTGGCCTAAGCCTCAATCATAGCCTGCATCGGCATATTGGTCGTCGGCAAGGTCGGTGAAGCGGGTGATCTTCGCTTCGAACTTCATCCGGACGCGGCCCGTTGAACCGTGGCGCTGCTTGGCGACGATGAGTTCGGCGACGCCAAAGATGCGTTCCATCTTTTCCTTCCACGCATCATGCGCGGCTTCGTTGACGGGGTCGGGCTGCTTTGCCGCTTCGTAATAATCTTCGCGATATACGAACCAGACCATATCGGCGTCCTGCTCGATCGAACCGGATTCGCGAAGGTCGGACAGCATCGGCCGTTTGTCCTCGCGTTGTTCAACCGCACGGCTGAGCTGCGAAAGCGCAATCACAGGCAGGCCCAGTTCCTTGGCCAAGGTTTTCAAACCACGGCTAATTTCCGAAATTTCATTGACGCGGTTGTCGCCGGAGCGGCTTGAGCCCTGAAGCAACTGCAAATAGTCAACGACGATTAGCCCGATGCCATGCCGACGCTGCAAACGCCGGGCGCGGGTACGCAGCGCAGCGATGGTCAGCGCGGGCGTGTCGTCAATATAGAGCGGCAATTCCTGCAGCTCGCGGCTCGCGCGCGACAGTTCACGAAAATCTTCGCGACTGATTTTCCCCATACGCAGCAGTTCGGAACTGATGCCCGATTGTTCGGCCAAGATACGCGTCGCCAGCTGATCCGCCGACATTTCGAGGCTGAAAAAAGCAACCTTGGCACCAGCGCCCTTGGCTTCTTCAATGCCATCTTCACGCTCGCGGATCCACCGCCGCGCAGCGTTGAAGGCGATGTTGGTGGCAAGCGATGTCTTGCCCATACCCGGGCGACCAGCGAGAATGATAAGGTCGGAATTGTGCAGACCGCCGCATTTGGCGTTAATGCTATCTAGGCCCGTGGTCACACCGGATAAGCTGCCGCCCGATTGCAATGCCTTTTCAACATTGCGGATGGCCTCGGTCGATGCGGCAAGGAAGCTCTTCATCGAGCCGGTTTCGCCCTCACCTTCGGCGACTTTGTACAAAGCGCTTTCCGCGGCTTCGATCTGGCCCTTGGGGTCAACGCTCTCGCTCGTGTCGAGCGCATTGTCGACCAACGTGCGGCCAACTGTCACCAATTCACGCAGCAACGCGAGGTCATAAATCTGCTGCGCAAAGTCACGCGCGCCGATCAAGCCAGCGCCATCTGCCGTCAGCTTAATCAAATAGCCCGGTCCCCCAAGCTCCCGCATGGATTCGTCGGCTTCGAAAAATGGCTTCAGCGTGACGGGCGTCACCAGCATGTTCCGGTCAATCAGACGCAATATCTGTTCGTAAATGCGGCCGTGCAGCGGTTCAAAGAAATGGTCGGGCTGAAGTTTGATCGAAACATCTTCGATCACCCGGTTATCAATCAAAATTGCGCCAAGAAACGCTGCCTCCGCCTCAATATTGCGGGGAAGGCGTTGGGGTTCAGCTTCATTCGCTGCTGCAAGTCTGATAAGTTCGGCCATGGCTCCCTATCCTTTAGCATGTGCAGCTTCGCAAGGGGGCACAAAAAGAAGTGCGGGGATATGGCTGTGGACAACAATCGGACAACAAGATGTTCCACAAATGGGATAGCGCTTGCCCCAAAAATATCTCAAGCTAACACAGCAACATGAGCGACCCGCGCATCATTAAAGTTGATCTGGACGAAGCAACGATACTTCGGCGCAATGCCGATATCGAGCAGGAGCGGCGCGTCGCGATCTTCGATCTGATCGAAGATAACTTCTTCAAGCCGCTGCGCGATATGGGCGATGGCTATGCCGGGCCATATCATCTGAGCATCAGCGTCGCCGACGGCCGCCTCATCCTCGACATTCGCCGGCCCGATAATGCGCCACATGAAATGCTCATCCTAAGCTTGGGCCGTTTCCGCCGGGTGGTGAAAGACTATTTTGCCATTTGCGACAGTTACTATCAGGCCATTCGCAAGGCGAGTGCTGCCGAAATCGAAACCATCGATATGGCGCGGCGCGGTGTGCATAATGAAGCAGCCGAGTTGTTGATGGAGCGACTTGATGGTAAAGTTGAGGTCGATTTTGCCACTGCCCGCCGGCTCTTCACGCTCATCTGCGTGTTGCACATCAAAAGCTGAGCGCCGCGCAGCGCAAAATCTTGTGCTTTCCGACGGCCATTGCGCAACGGCTATCGACTTCGCGCGGCGGTAACGCCTAGAGGGAGGAATCACACGCTTGAACAGAGGGTCGCATGACTGGGGGTAAACGCCAATTCGTCCGGTGGGGCATTATCATGCTCGGCATCGCGCTCGCGGTCTATGCGGGCTGGCGTTATGTCACGGCCTGGGCACCGTCGCGCGATGAATATCCAGTTCAAGGCATTGTGGTCACCGAACACAATGGCCATCCCAATTGGGCGGAGCTTGGCGCAACGGGTGTCGATTTCGCTTATATCACTGCAGTCGAAGGCGCGCGCACGCGCGACGCAGAATTCCAAGCCAATTTGGCCGGCGCGCAAGACGCCGGCATCCGCTTCGGCGCACTCCACCATTTTGACATTTGCCGTCTGGCATCGGACCAAGCGACGATGTTCATTACCAGCGTTCCACGCAACGAAAGCGCCCTGCCCCCTGCGGTCCAGCTCGATTTTTCCGATACGTGCAAAGGGCGTCCGAACCGCGCGCTGATATTGTCCGAACTCGCGACATTCCTGAACCAGATAGAGGCGCATAGCGGCACACCTGCAATCCTGCTACTCACCCGGGAGTTTGAGAAGGAGTATCAAGTGAGCAAGTCCATTGATCGCACTGTTTGGCTGGAGGGCAATTGGTTGATCCCCGATTATTCCGCGCGCCCTTGGGTTATGTGGACGGCCAATTTGCAGCGGCGCATCAACGGCGTTGACGGCCCTGTGCGCTGGGTGGTGGTACGCAAATGACCGACAGCACGCAAAAGCTCGTTCAGCTTGCCATTGATGCAGCGCAGACCGCGTATGCGCCTTATTCCAACTTTCATGTCGGCACGGCCTTGCTGCTTGATACAGGCGAAATCATCACGGGCAGCAATTTTGAAAACGCCAGCTATGGCATGACGTTGTGCGCCGAAACAGTTGCCATCGCCAAAGCCAATAGTGACGGCAAATTGCGCGCCATTCGCGAAATCGCGGTGGCCGGTGGTTTGGCAGGGCATGTGGGCAAAGCAGCTGACCCCATCACCCCGTGCGGCCGATGCCGCCAGATTATCAAGGAAGTGGCGGATCTGACGGATATCGATATTCCGGTGCATTGTGCGCACGCAACGGGATATGAAACATTCCGGCTATCGGAATTGCTGCCGCATGGCTTTGGCCCCGCAAATTTGAAATAAAGCCGAAGCTGCGTCTTGCGCACGATAATTTCTACGCCGCCACTTGCGCTCACAGTGTAAATTGGCAAAAGCGGACCCATAACAGGGAGTGATTATGTCCATATTGTCCGACATCTGGATCCGCGAGCAAGCCCATGCGACCGGAATGATTGAACCGTTTGTCGAGGCGCAACGGCGCGATGGCTGCATCAGCTATGGCCTGTCCTCTTATGGCTATGACGCCCGCGTGGCCGATGAGTTCAAGATTTTCACCAATGTCGACAGTTCCATCGTCGACCCAAAAGAGTTTGATCCCAAAAGCTTTGTCGATCGCAAGACCGACGTGTGCATCATTCCGCCGAACAGTTTTGCGTTGGCACGCACTGTCGAATATTTCCGCATACCACGCGACGTGCTCGTCATCTGTCTCGGCAAATCAACCTATGCCCGCTGCGGCATCATCGTGAATGTGACTCCTCTGGAGCCAGGTTGGGAAGGTCATGTTACGCTTGAGTTCAGCAATACCACCCCGCTGCCCGCAAAGATTTATGCCAATGAAGGTGCGTGCCAGTTTCTGTTCCTAAAGGGCGAACAGCCGTGCGAGACGAGCTATGCCGACCGTGCCGGCAAATATATGGGCCAACGCGGCGTCACTTTGCCCAAGCTTTAAACCTGCCGAAATCCAAGGTTATGGCTCTTATGGGCCCGTCGTGTGTTATTGCTTCGACCGGGTTTTCGCTGCCCCTCGGCTAGACCCGGTCAACCTTAGGATTCAACGACCACCGCGCAACAGGTGCCGACTAAAAACATCTCCTCCTTTTGACATTGCCGCCCGCGCAGCCCATCAGGTTGAGCAACAGAATCACGGGAGAGAGCAGAATGTCAGACGCACGCGAGTTCGATATCATTGTCTATGGCGCCACCGGATATACCGGACGACTGGTTGCCGAATATCTCAAGACCAAAACGGGTCTCAAATGGGCAATGGCGGGACGCAGTGCGGATAAGCTGGCGGAAGTACGCGACCTTGTGGGCGCTGCGGCAGACACACCGTTAATCGTTGCGGACGCGTCAGACCCCGCGTCGCTGGATGCAATGGTGAAGCGCACCAAAGTCGTGCTGACCACCGTTGGACCTTATCAGCTCTATGGCAATGAACTGGTCGAAGCCTGCGTTGCCAATGGAACCGACTATACCGATTTGTGCGGCGAGCCCGCATGGATGCGCCAAAAAATCGACCAGCATAACGAAGCTGCAAAAGCATCGGGTGCGCGCATTGTCTTTTCCGCAGGGTTCGATTCCATCCCCTTCGATCTTGGCGTGTTGATGCTGCAAAAGCATTGCGTTGAAACCTTTGGCGCACCTGCGCCACGCGTAAAGGGACGCGTCCGTGCGATGAAGGGCACATTCTCTGGCGGAACAGCGGCCAGCATGAAGGCGACGATGGCTGCGGCTTCAAAAGACCCGGCGGTTATCAGATATCTCACCAACCCGTTCAGTCTTGCGGGCGGATTTGAAGGTCCGGCGCAGCCAGCCGGGAACAAGCCCGAATATGACGAAAGCATCGGCAGCTGGGCCACAAGCTTCGTCATGGCACCGATCAACACCAAAAATGTGCACCGTACGAACGCCTTGCTTGGCCAGGCCTTTGGTGCAGATTTTGTCTATGACGAAATGATGCTGACCGGTCCCGGCGAACAAGGCGAGGCGATGGCCAAGCATGTCGCGTCGACGCCGATGATGGGCGGCGACAATGACCCCAAGCCCGGCGAAGGCCCCACCAAAGAAGAACGCGAAACCGGCTTTTACGATGTGCTGTTCATCGCGGAATATCCCGATGGCCGGACCGCAAAGCTGAGCGTGAAGGGCGACCGTGACCCGGGCTATGGTTCAACCAGCAAAATGATCAGCGAAACGGCCATTGCCTTGAGCGAAAATCAGGGTGCGGGCGGTGTCACCACGCCGGGCGCTGCGCTAGGTGAAACGCTCGTTGACCGGTTGCAGAAATATGCCGGATTAAGCTTTGCCGTTGAGGGCTGACCCCTTCCAAAACGGTCAGCACGGCTATATATGGCGCAAGCCATGTTAAGTCGCCTCTTCAAAAAAACTGCCGTTTCGCGGCCGATTGATACTGCCCGCGTGCCGGACGGTGTGCGCATATACGCCATTGGAGATATCCATGGCCGTGATGACCTGCTGAACGCGCTGTTGACGCAAATTGACGCTGATGATCGTGCGCGCGGGGCAGCCGATACCCAGATCATCTTCCTGGGCGATCTTGTGGATCGGGGACCCGGCAGTGCTGCGGTGGTCGAAACCGCATTGGCGCTCAAAAATTCGGGCCGCAACGTCCGGTTCCTCATGGGTAATCACGAAGAAGTATTCGTCGGCGCATGCCGCAAAAGCGACCCCAAAGTGACCCGCTTTTTCCTACGCATTGGTGGCGAGGCGACGGTCTTGTCCTATCCCATCACCCGCGCTGAATATATGGCGCTGGATATGGAGCAGTTGACCGAGCGGCTGGACACGCTCGTGCCGCGCGAACATGTCGAATTCATCGAAAGCTTTGAAGACCAAATCATCATCGGCGACTATGTCTTCGTCCACGCAGGAATCCGCCCGGGCGTCCTTCTCAGCGACCAGAAACCAAGCGACATGCGCTGGATCCGCGAAGAATTTATCGACCAACGCGGCGATCTGGAAAAGGTCGTGGTGTACGGACACACGATTTACGAAGACGTCGAAGAGCGTGGCTCACGCATCGGTATCGACACCGGCGCGTATGACTCCGGCAAGCTGACGGCATTGGCACTTGAAGGCGGCGAACGCTGGTTTCTCCAAACATGACGGGAATATCATCCATGAAAAAACTACGTTTATTGGCCAGTTTGCTTGCGCTGAGCATAGCTGCACCAGCCGCTGCGCATGATGGTCCAAGCCCGGAACGCCTGAAGGCGGATGTTGAAAAACTGGTGAGCTTCGGCACGCGGCACACATTATCATCGACTACCGATCCAAAGCGCGGCATCGGCGCGGCACGGCGCTGGGCACAAAGCGAGTTTGAAAATATTTCTAAGGCCTGCAAGGGCTGTCTGACGACCGAGTTGCTTGAACGGAATATGTCCGGTCCACGCGTTCCCAATGGCGTAAACATCGTTGATGTCCTTGCGATCAAGCCCGGCAAAATGGGCTGGGACCACGTCATCATTATCGCTGGCCATATCGATAGCCGCGTGTCCGATGTGATGGACTTTACCAAAGACGCACCCGGTGCGAACGACGACGGATCGGGCAGCGCGCTCGTTATAGAAGCCGCACGATTGATGTCCAAAGAACCCCAAGGCGATGCGACCATCGTGTTTGCGCTTCTGTCGGGCGAAGAGCAGGGCCTAATGGGTGGGCGCTTGCTTGCAGAAACGGCCAAAGAACGCGGCTGGAAAGTCAGCGCGATGCTGAACAATGACATCGTCGGCGGCACGCTTGGGACCGACGGTCGTATCGTCAAAAATATCGTCCGCGTATTCAGCGAAGGCATACGCGCATCGGAAGATTTGTCCGGCCAAATGGCGCGCCGCAACAGTGGCGGCGAAGATGACGGCCCAAGCCGTTCGTTGATGCGCTATGCCGACAATATTGGTGCAAAGCTATATCCGGACTTGGCACTGGACGTATTCGGCGTCCGCCGCCCCGACCGCTTTGCACGCGGCGGCGATCACCTGCCCTCGCTTGAGCTCGGTTTCCCCGCAATCCGCTTCACCGTTGGCGTCGAAAATTATCACCACCAGCATCAGGATTTGCGCACCGAAAACGGCATCGAATATGGCGACACCGTTGACAAGATGGACTTCGACTATCTGGCCAAGGTGACGATGTTGAACGTCTTTACGGCAAATGCGCTTTCGGTCGCGCCCCCTGCTCCGGCTTCGGCGACATTAGGTGGCGCGGTCACGTCTAACACGACGGTCAAATGGGACGCCGCGCCGGGTGCGGAGCTTTACCGCATTTACCAACGTCGCGCAGATGCGCAGGATTGGGTGTTCGTCCGCGAAGTACAAGGCACCGAAACCGTGCTTGAAGGCTTGATTGTGGACGATCATTTCGTCGGCGTCAGTTCGGTCAGCGCGTCCGGCGGCGAGAGCATCATCACCTTTGCCGGATTGCCACCCCGCCGGTGAACCCGCCGGAAAACAAATGGGCGCGGCCTTTTCAGACCACGCCCATTCCCACCCACTCGGGTGATATAATTTAACCGGCTCAGGCGACGAGCGGTTCTTCCATTTCGTCGAGATCGCGCAGCACATAGCCACGGCCCCACACGGTTTCGATGTAATTTTCGCCGCCACATGCGAGCGCAAGTTTTTTGCGCAGCTTGCAGATGAAAACGTCGATAATCTTGAGTTCAGGTTCGTCCATGCCGCCATAAAGGTGGTTCAGGAACATTTCCTTGGTCAACGTGGTGCCCTTGCGCAGCGAAAGCAGCTCAAGCATCGCATATTCTTTGCCAGTCAGGTGCACACGGCTGCCGTCGACTTCAACCGTCTTGCCATCGAGGTTAACCGCAAGCTTGCCAGTGCGGATAACCGACTGCGAATGGCCCTTTGAACGGCGCACAACGGCGTGAATACGTGCGACAAGTTCATCGCGATGGAATGGCTTGGTCACATAATCATCGGCACCAAAGCCGAACGAGCGGACCTTTGAGTCCATTTCGCTGATACCGGAAAGGATCAGCACGGGTGTCTGCACCTTGGCCACGCGCAGCTTCTTCAGAACGTCATAACCGTGCATATCGGGCAGGTTAAGGTCGAGCAATATGATGTCATAATCATACAGCTTACCCAGATCGAGGCCCTCTTCGCCCAAATCGGTGGTGTATACATTGAACCCTTCGGTCGCGAGCATCATCTCGATGGCCTTGGCCGTGGTTGGTTCATCTTCAATCAAAAGCACACGCATTGGGCAAACCCCTTTTTGAAACCTTTGCACCCCCGAAGCAGCACGGGCAAAGCCGAGTGATGCGACGGACTTTATTAACCATAAGGTAAATGAACTGAAAAGGTTAATTTGGCATTAACGCTTGGTTTTCCACGAGTCGCGGGATTTAACTTCACAAATAATGACGTTTTCTGCGGGTTTGAGAGTCATGCGACCACCCAAAAATTATTTGGGAAAATGCGCCTAAATTGCTCTTCGAATGACCAAAAGTGCAAAATCATGCGTGAGAGGACGTTAATTTTGCGATGGCATAGTGCAGCCTATGCGGATTAAGGTGTACTTGAACCCGCCCGCATCGATATTATCTCTGACATATTCCGGCGGTTCATTTCCCCGCCGATGCGGGTATTTTGCATGACTGACACGAGCGTATCCAACGGCCTCCATATCGAGGCACGGCCCTTCCGATCGCTGGGCAAGCGCGACCATGGCTGGCTGAAGCCCAATTTTCACTTCAGCTTTTCGGATTATTATGACCCCGCTCGGATGAGCTGGGGTGCCATTCGCGTTTGGAACGATGATGAGATCGCCGCGCAATCGGGCTTTGCGCCGCATGCGCACGACAATATGGAAATCATCACATACGTCCGCGAAGGCGCGATCACGCATAAGGACAGCATGGGCAATGTTGGCCGGACCGAGGCTGGCGACGTGCAAGTCATGTCGGCGGGAACGGGCGTCACGCACAGCGAATATAATCTGGAAGACGGCCTATGCCGCTTGTTTCAAATCTGGGTCCTGCCCCGCAACCGCAATGTCCCGCCAGCATGGGACCAGAGGCAATTCCCCAAAGGGGATCGTTCGGGCGCATTCAATGTGCTGGCGAGCGGCTATGACGAAGACGGCGCGCTGGCCATTAACGCCGATGCCCGCGTGCTTGGCGCGACCATCAGTGCCGGGGCGACGGCGGAATATGCATTGGCCGCAGGCAATCATGCCTATCTGGTTCCGGCAACGGGTCGCATCCGCATTGCCGGCGTCGAATATGGTGCACGCGACGGTGTCGCAATCAAGGGCAGCGGTATGTTGCACATTGAAGCCATCGAAGATGCCGAACTGGTGATGGTCGACAGCGCATAGCCTCACGCGCTATGGGCGGGTTATGGCCTTTGACCTACCCGAAGACTTGCTTGAAGAAACCTTCTTGGCCTCAACCGGGCCGGGCGGGCAGAATGTCAACAAAGTCGCCACTGCATGCCAGTTGCGGGTCGATGTCTTTGCGCTGGGCCTTCAGCCTTATGCATTCCGGCAGCTGAAGATACTGGCGGGCAGCAAGATGACGATAAACGGTGAGTTGATCGTCACCGCCCGTAGCCACAGAACGCGCGAAGCCAATCGTGCAGATGCCCGCGCCCGCGTGATCGAACTCATCGACCGCGCGCACATCCGTCAGGCACGCCGTGTCGCGACGAAACCCAGCAAGGCCGCCAAGGCACGGCGCGTGGATGCCAAAAAGGGCCGGTCAACGGTTAAGAAAAACCGTGGCAAGGTCAGCTTCGACTGATAGGGGGCACTGATGTACGAGTTTTCCATTGATACGAACGCCCCGAAATCGGACATGTACCGCGAACTGGTTAAGTCCGCCGATGCATTGACCCGTGGAGAGAGTGACGGCGTTGCCAACATGTCGAACATCGCAGCGCTGTTGTGGGAATTCCTGCCTGATGTGAATTGGACCGGCTTTTACCGCGTCGTGGACGGAGAGCTCGTTCTTGGCCCGTTTCAGGGCAAGGCCGCCTGTATCCGCATTCCCTTTGGCCGCGGCGTATGCGGCGCTGCGGCGCAAACGGGCGAGACGCAATTGGTCGAAGATGTGCACGCCTTTCCCGGGCATATCGCCTGCGACGCCAACAGCGCGTCCGAACTTGTTGTGCCCGTGATGCGCGATGGCCAAGTGATCGCCGTGGTTGACCTCGACAGCCCGTCGCGCGGCCGGTTCGACCAGGATGACGTGCTGGGGATACAATCGCTCGTCGCTGTTATCGCAGACCGCATTTAAGCACGTTGCCTCATTTTGGAACAATGGATCATTGGGTAAGTAATTTACCTCTACCTGAATAGTCAGGCGCAACATAAAATGTTAAACAACGTTAACCATTGAGTCCCGCCCTCTCCGGCGCTGGGATGCTTAGGGAGTATTTTAACATGCATACTTTCCTTTTTCCGGGCATCGTCGCAGTCGGACTGATGATGACCGGTGCGCCTGCTGTCGCAAGCACTGCGGTTTCGACGGTAAAATCATCGCAGCCCCCACGTGCGATGCAGATTTTAGCGCATGGCCAGAGCGCACAAATGCAGGCTTATAACTGGAACGGGCAGAACGACCGCACCAGCGACTATCAGGAAGCAGATTCTAGCCCCGCTATTGTTCCCGATACCAATGCCTATAACTGGACCGACGACAGCAATGTCGCCTTTGCCGCTCCGGACGGATCAAGCTACAGCTATGACGGGAATTGGCAGGGCAAATATGTCGATCCCCAAGGCCGCGTTTTTGAAGGTGAATGGACGGGCCGCGTCACGCGTCAAGATGGCGTATCGGGACCGGGCTATCCTGCGCCACGCCAACCAGCAACCGCACCACAGCAACCGCCAGCTGACGCACCTGATGCCGGAACCAATAATCAAATAACGTACAGTTATGACGCCAGCGGCCGCGGCAATGTTTATGCCGCCCCACGCGGCTACGACAATTACGAACGATGCCTGAAAAGCAATGGCCTAAAAGGTGCGGCAATCGGCGCGCTGATTGGCGGCCTTGCCGGCAATCGCATTGCGGGCAATGGCAACCGCACCGGCGGATCACTGCTCGGCGCAGCCATTGGCGGGCTTTTGGGTGTCGCCGTTGAAAAGGCGAGCAAGAATTGCCACCAAAATCTGCCAAGCACAAACGGGTCGCCAGTCTATTCCTATACGCAACCGCAACAGCCTTATTATTACTATGCGCCGCCACAACAGGTTTATTATTACGCGCCGCCGCAACCAGCATATGGCACCGCAGTGCAAAACGGATATTATTACTATCCGCAAGCCATGCCTGCCACGCCAGTGGTGACGGGAGCGCCCTATACAACGACCACAACGACAGTGACCGAAGAGGTCTACTACGAAAATATCCCAAGCGCGCCGCGCAAAAAGGCCGTGCGTAAATGGAAGCCTAAGCCTCGCTGTTCATGCCGGTGACGGCTGGCCGAGGCTAACATAATCGCCGCCACGTGCGAAGCGCCGTTGTGGATGCGGTGATGCTAGGCGTCACATAGGCCTCAGAACGAAAATCTACATACAATGGCGTGGACCAGTATTGATCATGCCCAAGCATCTGCACTCAATGTCTATCCTATCGATAGTTCTCAATTTTTGCCGACCGAAAATGATTTCAAGGCCAGGGCGTAATCGGACAGATCCTCACCGCCTATGCCCCTGACGCCACGCGCAGCAAGAGCGGCGATAATTTCGACAGGATCGAGCGCTTGAACAGCGAGCTTTTGTGTATGGGCGATCGACGCCCCGATACCGGCCGCCTCACCCATCGCCATGCATTGGGGCATGCCGCGAACCGAGGCAAAGGCGGCAGGGTCGGCGCAGACCAGCCGCCCGGCGAACAGCAGATTCTCGATTTCGCGCGGTACCATCGCCTGGAAGGGAATGGTGTAATAGCTACCCTGCGCGACAATCGCGTCGTGCGTCATGGTGGCATCACTTCGCATTACATCGTCAATTGGATTGTCGCAGCAGACGATTCCATCCGCAAACTTGGTGGCCGCCACAAGCTCCCGGGCAAGGATACGACGCATTGCCTCAAGCTTCCGAGTTTCGCGCACCCCGATGGTGGGGCCTAGTTCGCTTATCCGGGCGCGCTCAAAGCCCGGCACGCAGTCGATAAGAAACTTCGCCAACTGATGGCAGCGCCGCCGACCTTCCTGTGTTGCCTTGGCCACCTGCTGCGGATCGGTTCCGTCCACCCCGCGGATATGGACTGAATTGCAGAAGACCGTATCCCGGTGAAATCCGCGCATCAGGTAAAGCTTGGCGAGATCAGGGTGCAACCGGCCTTCTGCAATGCCGCGCGCGGCCTCTTTGGTAAAATAGGGATCATCACTGGCGAAGACCTGTTCCCAAGGCGCATTGAGCATGGAGAAGGACAAGGTCACGCCCATCATGTTTCCGCGCTCGTCGCCGAGTGCGAAGGGTACGCCAGCCTTGGCGGATATGTCACCATCGCCCGAGCAATCGATCACCATGTCTGGTGCGATAGTCAGCGGCCCGGTCCGGTCATAGCAATCTACCGCCACGATGCGCTGGCCGTCCAGCACGGGAGATCCCGCGAAAGTGTTGAGATGAACATCGACGCCCGCATCCTCCAGCATCTGGAACATGGCGAACACGGCCGCTTCATGGTCGTAGATCACTTCAGCACCGAAATTCTCGAGCGTGGATGGCCGGACCTCGGCCCGGGGCGGCTGCATATTGCAAAGCATATTGGTCAATGTGTCGAAGATGCCGCCGATGCTCCGGCCTATCGGGAACCCGCCGCCCCATGGCATTCCAGGGCAGAACGACATAACTCCACCGATCTTGCTGGTTCCCTCAATCAACCGGACGCGGGCACCTTGACTAGCTGCCGCGCAGGCCGCGCCAAACCCGGCCGTGCCGCCACCGACAACAAGGACATCGGTTGATACCTTCCGTTGCATGATTATTTGACCGTCTTTTCAACCGCAGGCAGCATAATTAGCGCGCTGAATGCGGCCGCGACGCTAGCGCCGGTAGCGGCAGCATCATGGTTGCGCAGCAGCACAGTCTTGTCTTCCGACACGCGTACCTCTCGGCCGCAGCGCAGCGGCCAAATCGATCTTCATATGAATGCTCGGGCTCCTCGTGGAGCCTTTCTGGCTCAGCGCCGTGTCGCGTGCAAGTGCAATTGCCGTTCGCGATGAATTGGCTCAAGGTCGGCCGTGATCAGTGCACGTCTTTCGCAAGGCGTTACGCGGGCGCCCGCCTATTGGACGATTTAACGATGAATCATATGGCTTGTTGTCGGCGCGAAGCGGTCGCTCGAAGGGGTTTGCTGCGAACGTCCGCAATTGGGTCGCAACCTGCCAGCCCACATTGCATAGCGAGATCAGCCTTCCAAGTCAGGATCAAACAACTCCCAACCATCCGGACCAAGGCGTTCCAATGGCTGGTAGCGTGTTTTATACTGCATACGGGCGGCGCCATTTACCCAATAGCCCAGATACACATAAGGCAGACCTGCCGCCTTTGCGCGCAGGATGTGGTCCATGATGATGAAGTTACCAAGGCCACCGCGTTCTTCGATGTCGGGATTGTAAAAGCTGTAGATCATCGACATGCCGTCGCTTTGCTGATCGGTCAGGCAAGCGCCGACCAATTCACCGAGCCGGCCGAAACGTGTGGGCATGCGATATTCAACCACTTGGCTGCGGACGGACGATTGTTCGACCATGTCGGCGTAATCCATATCGTCCATATTCGCCATTCCGCCTTCTGGGTGACGGGTTGTCAGATAGCGGCGGAGCAAGTCATATTGTTCGGATGTCGACCATGGGCGGCACGCGCTGACCACCAGATCGGCATTGCGCCGCAATATTTTGCGCTGCGTCGCGTTGGGCCGGAATTCATCCGTACGGACGCGAACAGATACACAAGCCTTACAATCAAGGCAGCTCGGGCGGTAGGCAACATTCTGGCTGCGGCGAAATCCGATGCGACCAAGCGCTTCGTTCAATTCGTCGGCGTGGTTACCGTTAAGTTCTGTAAAAACCTTGCGCTCGGTCTTGCCAGGCAAATATGGGCAGGGCCCGGGGGTGGTTACAAAGAACCTCGGAAAACGGGATGGTGCACTCATTATAACTTCGCTCTACGCTTCAACTTTCAATCCATATTTAGATGCTATGCACCTGTGCAGATGTGCTGAAAAGCGAATTTACCATGATTCGTTCGTTCCGGACTATTTGTTGAGCTCGACCCGTTCGACCTTGTAACCGGCGGCGTCCAGACCATCGACAAGACCCTGCAATTGCTCCGCATCGCGGGCTTCGCATTCGATGTCGGTAATCAAGCCCTTGGCGGGTAGCGTCGTAAAAATACGCTGGTGATAAATTTCAATGATGTTGACGTTATGCTCGTTGAACAAACGCATGACTTTAAACAACGCGCCGGGCCGATCCTGAAGCGTCAGGCGCAAGCGCGCAAGGCGTCCGGACCGCGCAAGGTCACGCAACAGCACGTTCGCCAGCAGGCGCGTGTCGATGTTACCGCCACACAATACGATGCCGACATTCTTGCCCTTGAATATCTCCGGATGGGCCATAACTGCGGCGAGCCCCGCCGCGCCAGCGCCTTCGACCACAGTTTTTTCAATCTGCAGCAGCAAGCTGACGGCAGTTTCAAGATGCGCCTCGCTGACCAAGACGATTTCATCGACCAAGCCGCGAATGACTTCGCTGGTGAACGATCCGGGGATTTTAACCGCAATGCCTTCAGCCAACGTGTCGCCTTCGCATGGCATCTGCAGGTTGTTGAGCAACGCGTACATGGACGGATATAGCTCCGCCTGTACACCGATAAGGCCGATATCCGGCTTCAGTGCGCGCGCCGCAGTGCCCATGCCCGACAGCAAGCCGCCGCCGCCGATGGGTACGACCAGCATATCCAGCGACGGGACGCTCTCGAGCATTTCAAGCGCAACGGTGCCCTGCCCTGCGGCAACATCAGGGTGATCGAACGGATGGACGAATGTCAGGCCCTGTTCCACCTCAAGCAAGCGCGCATGTTTGTAGGCATCATCAAATGTCTCGCCATGCAGCACAACCTTGCCGCCAACGCTTTCCGTCTGCATCACCTTCACCGTCGGCGTCGGGACGGGCATGACAATGGTGACAGGAATACCCAGACGCGTGCCATGATAGCTCAAACCTTGCGCGTGGTTCCCGGCCGATGCCGCGATCACGCCTTTGCTGCGCTGTTCTTCGGTAAGCAGCAGAAGCGCATTCAGTGCGCCGCGCTCTTTATAAGCGGCTGTGAACT
>CALDKP010000172.1 GCA_937898535.1 uncultured Sphingomonadales bacterium
ACGCGCGAGATTTGGCATATGGTCCGCGCCAGCCGCGCATTCCATGATGCAGCGCCGGCCGCCCGGGGCAGCGAGTCCGTCTATCACGACTTACTCGCCGAAATATCACAAGTCAGCGGAACGAAGCTGCGCGTGCTGACGGACATTATCGCCGGGTCAAGCGCGGGCGGCATTAACGGCATATTTCTGTCCCAAGCCATTGTCACAGGACAGTCGCTGGAGCCGCTGACCGACATGTGGCTAGAAATGGCCGATGTCGACATCCTGCTTGACCCCGATGCCCGCCCGCTGTCGCGCTTCTCCAAATTTTGGGCAACACCGATTGCGTGGATGATCTTGCGGCGGCGCGGCGGCGCGGTTGAACGGACGGTCGCGAAGGAAGCACAGGACGAGGTGGCAACCAAGCTATCGCGCTTCGTTCGTGCCCGCTGGTTCGCGCCGCCCTTTGGCGGCAATGTCTTTTCCAAGCTATTGTTGGATGCGTTGAAGGCCATGGAGGCAAGTAAGGCGGGATCGCCGCTTTTGCCCATCAACCAACCGCTTGACCTTTTTGTGACGGTCACGGATTTTAACGGGCATGATCAAATCTTGCGGTTGAACAGCCCGCCCGAAGTGACGGAGTCTGAACACCGCATCACCGTCGACTTCTCAACACGCGGGCGGACGGGCCTTGCCGATATGGCCGAACTCATCTTTGCGGCACGCGCAACCGCCAGCTTCCCGGGTGCCTTCCCGCCCTTTTCAGTGCGTGAACTTGACCGATTGCTTGCGCGCGAAAATGTGCCGTGGCTTGGACGGAACGCATTTCTGAAACGCATATTACCGCAGCAATTTGCCGCCAATGCAGCGGAAGACACAATGCTGATTGATGGTTCCGTGCTCGCCAACGCGCCGTTTAATCAGGCGATAGCCGCCCTGCGCAACCGCCCCGCGCGCCGCGAAGTCGACCGCCGCTTTGTCTATATTGACCCAAAGCCCGGCCGACCAAGTTTCCGCTTCGGTCGGCGCAATGCAGATGGCAGCGCCGACAACCCGCGCAAACCGCCCGGCTTTTTCGCAACGATATTTGGCGCGACATCCAACATCCCGCGGGAGCAACCGATCCGCGACAGCTTGGACAAAATATCGGGCCGGTCAGAACGGATCGAACGGATGCGACAGGTGATCGACAGCCTACGGAACGAAGTCGAAACCACCGTAGAAGCGTTGCTGGGCAAGACCTGGTTCCTAAGCCAGCCGACGGCCGTCCGTATGCAGAAATGGCGGCAATCTGCGCAGGAAAAGGCGATACTGGCCGCCGGCTTCAGCTATCGTGCTTATGGCCATCTGAAGCTTGCGGGCGTCGTCGACGATATTGTGGCGACCGCGCATCGCAGCCTGCCCGACGCAAACAACGGGTTTTTTCGGGACTTGAGGGCCGCTTTGTGGGCCGAAATCAGGATACGGGGATTGGACACCATGCCGCATGACAGCGGCAAGCAAGCGACCAAACAGTCCATCGCCTTTTTTGGCACGCATGATCTACGGTTCAGAATTCGCCGGCTCCGCTTCCTTGCACGGCATCTGACGGAAGAGGTCGAAAATGTCATCGACGTACCCGAAAGCGACATCACGCAGATCCGTGATGCCATTTATCGCTGTCTGGCGATGTATCTGGATCTGGAAACGGCGGAATTCCTCGGCGTCGATTTTGCCATTGCCGCAAAGGCGGGCGTTACCAATCCGGCCGGGCTCATGGACCATTTGGCGTCACAGCGCGACCTCGTCCAAACGGACTTGCGTGTTGATGAGATATTGTGTGCAGCGCTCCTCGCACTGCCGGTTGAGGCGCGCCGGGCCATGCTGCTCGGCTATCTGGGTTATGCGCTGTACGATATCGCGACCTTGCCACTATTGCAGGACGAAGGGTTCGATGAATTTGACCCCGTCAAAGTGGACCGCATTTCACCCGAAGACTGCAACTCCATTCGCAAAGGCGGCGCAGCGGCCACGTTGAAGGGCATAGAATTCAACAATTTCGGTGCGTTTTTCAGCCGGTCCTATCGCGAGAATGATTATCTGTGGGGACGGCTGCACGGGGCGGAACGGTTCATCGACATTTTGGTATCGTCCCTTCCCGCCGGTCATGACTTCGCCGAAAACAGGGTTCGGGATTACAAAAGGCTCGTCTTCCATGCGATATTGGATGAGGAGCAAGATCGGCTGAAATATGTCCAGCCCCTCATCGCATCGTTGCGAAACGAGATTGATCAGATCGCAATCTGACCAATCATTTCACCATATCGCAATCACGTCGCGATGCCGTCCCAAATCCCTTTGAGCTTATCAAAAAAGCCAGTCGATTGCGGGCATTCCTCACCGGTTTCGGTTTCGCGGAACTCACGCAGTATCTCTTTCTGGCGCGCTGACAGCTTGGAGGGCGTTTCAACATCGATTTGGATAACCATGTCACCGCGTCCACGTCCTTGCAGGACGGGCATCCCTGCCCCACGCTGGCGCAGCTGCTTACCCGACTGGATGCCCTCTGGAACGATGATGAGGTGTTCAGCACCATCTAGGCCCGGAATGCGGATTTCGCCGCCCAGCGCCGCTGTGGTGAAGCTTACGGGCACACGGCAGAACAATGTCGTGCCGTCGCGCTCGAACACCTTGTGCCGCGACAGATGGATAAAGATGTAGAGGTCACCGGCGGCCGCGCCATAAGGCCCAGCTTCGCCTTTGCCCGCAACCCGAATGCGCGTGCCTTCATCCACGCCAGGCGGAATATTCACGCTTATGGTCTTGCGTTCGTCCTTTCGGCCTTCGCCCGCACAGGCGCGGCATGGGTCTTCGATAACCTCGCCCCGGCCATGACAGGTCGGGCATGTCCGCTCGACAACGAAGAAACCTTGTTGCGCGCGCACCTTGCCGTGACCCGCGCACAGGTTGCAACGGCGCTTGCCCGAACCCGGCGTTGCGCCGGAACCTTCACAGGTGCCACAAGCTGTCGCCACGTCGATGGTGATCTCGGCATCCTTGCCATGAAACGCCTCATCAAGCGAAATCTCAAGATCGTAGCGTAAGTCTGCGCCGCGTGCAGGGCCACGCTGACGTCCGCCAAAGGCATCGCCGAAGAAGCTTTCGAATATGTCGGAAAAGTCACCAAAGCCTGCGCCACCTTGGCCGCCGCCACCCATGCCGCCATTTTCAAACGCGGCTTTGCCAAGACGGTCATAGGCCGCACGTTTTTGAGGATCTTTCAGGACATCATAAGCCTGGCTGACCGCTTTAAATCTGGCTTCAGATTGGTCGCAGCCGGGATTGCGGTCGGGATGGCATTCCATCGCGATCCGGCGATAGGCGGACTTCAGCGTCTTTTCGTCTGCTGTCCGCTCGACTTCCAACAATTCGTAATAATCGATGTCAAGATTCATGACTGACTAACCCCCCGGCTTCCCGACCGTCGCTGCGTTTCGGTGGCGACAGTCGGGAACTTTCAACATCAGTCTTTCTTGTCGTCTTCGACTTCGGAGAATTCTGCATCAACGACATTGTCATCGGCAGGGGCTTCTTCGGTCGCAGCGCCCGGCGATGCCGCAGCTTGCTCTTCCTTGTAGATGGCTTCACCAAGCTTCATCGCGATTTGCGCCAAGGCAGATGCCTTTTCCTTCATCGCCTCTGCATCACCACCTTCGATGGCAGTCTTGGTTTCCGCAACCGCCGCTTCGATTTCGCCCTTCAGCGCAGCGTCAATCTTGTCGCCATGCTCTTCGAGCTGCTTTTCCGTGCTGTGCACAAGGCTTTCGGCATTGTTCTTGGCTTCCGCCGCTTCACGACGTTTCTTGTCGTCTTCAGCGAATGCTTCGGCATCACGGACCATCTGATCGATGTCTGCATCGGACAAACCGCCCGAAGCTTGGATCTTGATCTGCTGTTCCTTGCCCGTGCCCTTGTCCTTTGCAGTTACGCTGACGAGGCCGTTGGCATCAATGTCGAATGTCACTTCAACCTGCGGCACGCCGCGCGGTGCGGGTGGAATTCCAACAAGGTCGAAATTGCCGAGCAGCTTGTTATCCGCCGCCATTTCACGCTCGCCCTGGAACACACGGATGGTAACCGCATTCTGGTTATCTTCCGCAGTCGAATAGACCTGGCTCTTCTTCGTTGGGATCGTCGTGTTACGGTCGATCATGCGGGTGAATACACCGCCCAATGTTTCGATACCAAGCGACAGCGGCGTTACGTCAAGCAACAGCACATCCTTCACGTCGCCCTGCAACACGCCAGCCTGAATGGCCGCGCCCATGGCAACAACTTCGTCAGGGTTCACACCGGTGTGCGGCTCCTTGCCGAAGAACGCCTTAACAACGTCACGTACCTTTGGCATGCGGGTCATGCCGCCAACCATGACGACTTCGTCAATGGCATCCGCCTTCAGACCGGCGTCAGCCAAAGCCTTTTTGCAAGGCTCCAGCGTGCGCTTGATGAGGTCATCCACCAGCTTTTCAAGGTCGGCACGGGTGATTGTCTTCACTAGGTGCTTTGGACCATTTTGGTCAGCGGTGATGAACGGCAAGTTGACTTCAGTCGTCTGTGTCGATGACAGTTCAATCTTCGCCTTTTCAGCCGCTTCCTTCAAACGCTGCAGCGCGAGCTTGTCCTTCGTCAGGTCAATGCCTTCGGC
>CALDKP010000173.1 GCA_937898535.1 uncultured Sphingomonadales bacterium
TGGTAAGCTTGGCTCACAAGCAGGTCCCAATCAGGCGCGACCTGCCAGCTCAGCGCGACGCGGCCACCAGTGTAGTCGACTGGGTTGAAGTTATCTTCGACGAGCGGGGCGTTGTCGTACTTACCGCCATTGGTCTGCTGAGCCGCTGTCAAACGATTACCATTGCCATTATAGGCGAGGTAATATGAACCAAGATCGGTCGGTTCGCGTGTGAATGTCGAATATTTATTGTCGATATAGCCGCCACGATGATCGGCGTAGACAACCGCGCGGATCGCGAGCTTGTCTTCAATGATCGGTAGGTTAACCATCGCATTGAACGAACCGTTAGCTGCACCGCCCGACGTGCCGCCAAAGCTGCCTTCGACCGCGCCTTCAAACTTGCTGAGCTTGGGCTTGTTGGTGATGTAGCGGACCACACCAGCCTGAGCGCCACCGCCGAACAGCGTACCCTGAGGGCCTTCAAGCACTTCGACGCGCTCAATGTCAGCGAGATACACGTCGGCGTTACGGGCCGGGAATTGCATCGACTGGTCATCAAGATAAAGCGCGACGTTCGGGAAGCCGCTGATCGTTGCCGACGACTGCTGACCGGCAAATCCAGCCGACAGGCCGCGCATAAAGATCGCGCCGTTGCCCGGACCATTGTTACTGAAAGTAACGTTGGGCGTATACTTCACCAATTCGTTAATCGAGCTGATGTTGAGTTCGCTAAGCGTGTCCGTGCCGAACGCCTGAATCGTCATCGGCACATCTCGCAGAGACTGGTCGCGACGGTTAGCTGTAACGACGATGTCACCAGGGGCGGCCTCGTCTGCTGAAGCTTCAACCTCCTGTGCGAATGCGGGGACACTGCCGGCCCCCAATGCTGCCAGCACAATCGCCGCAGTCGAAATTTTCAAATAACTTTTCAATTTTCTTCCCCTCAACCATCCCCAAATATCTGGGGCTTCCAATTCTCCACCAATAAGACTGAAACTGCAGCCCCCGTCAAGCAATTGACCAAATTTTCGTGATTGGTAAATTAAATTCCCCGACCAATCATTTCATCTACATGTTGCGATTAGAAGACCTAATATATGGATGAGAGCAATGGATAGCGTGGGCTTCGACGGCTACGCGGTCCAACGTTTTGCGAGATGAGGATTGATAATGGGTATGGGAGCAGATTTTGTACTGTTGATAGTTTGCGACGACCGTAAGGGTATCGTCGCAGCGGTGGCCAATTCGATTGCCAGCCAAGACTGCAACATCGTCGAAAGCTCGCAATATGGCGACGAGGCAACCGGACGGTTCTTCATGCGGATCGCCATCACATGCCCTGCTGATTTGACGAAGGAAAGTTTCGAGGCAGCGTTCCTGCCTGTTGCTGCGGCGTTCCGGTTGGAGTGGCGCATTCACGATTTGCGCAAGAAGCTGCGCGCGATGATCATGGTTAGCCAAGGCGGCCATTGCCTGAACGACCTTCTCTACCGCACAGCAACGAAACGGTTGCCGATGGAGATAACCAGCGTCGTTTCCAACCACCAAAATTGGCAGCGCCGCGCAGAGCATGAAGGCATCCCATTCCATCATTTGCCGGTGACGCCAGAAAACAAGCTGGAACAAGAAGCCAAACTGCTGGCGATGGTCGAAGAACAGAATGTCGATCTCGTCATCCTCGCCCGTTATATGCAGGTGCTTTCAGATCAGCTTTGCCGCAAGCTCGATGGGCGCGTCATCAACATTCATCACAGCTTCCTGCCGGGCTTCAAAGGCGCAAAGCCTTATCACCGTGCATATGAGCGTGGCGTCAAAATGGTCGGCGCTACGGCGCATTATGTGACGCCCGACCTTGATGAAGGCCCAATCATTACCCAAGATGTTTCGATCGTTGATCACGCAGATACGGTTGACGATCTCATCGCGCAGGGACAGGAGACCGAAAGCCGGGTTCTGTCGCGGGCGGTCAAGCTGCATCTGGAGCACCGCGTGATGCTGAATGGCAACCGCACGATCGTGTTCAAATAACAGGGCGCAACCAGCCCAACGATTTGGTTAAGTTTAGGAGACCCGATTAACATGAAGACCCGCGCAGCAGTTGCCTTTGAAGCGAAGAAGC
>CALDKP010000174.1 GCA_937898535.1 uncultured Sphingomonadales bacterium
GCTCTTCGGTCGGCGCTGACAACCGCGCCAGCGGTAGCCGAACAACCAAGTTTGCGTGATTTCGTCGTTGCGTTGGTGCCAACCAACCCGATTTCAGCAGCAGCAAGTGACTCCATCTTGCCACTTCTGATTTTCACGCTCGTCTTTGCCTTTGCCGTGACACGCCTTGCGCAAGAGCCACGGGCGCACATGGCTGGATTTTTCAGCGCGCTTGCAGACGCCATGATACTCGTCATCGAATGGGTGCTAAAACTCGCACCCATCGGTGTGTTTGCTTTGGCATTTGTCGTTGGCGCGCGATCCGGATTGGCCGCGTTGGGGGCGGTTGCGCATTATATCGTCACGGTATCCATCGTCGGTATCATCGTCGGCGCGTTTGCTTATCCGATTGCAGTTTTTGCCGGCAAAGTTCGCTTCCGCGATTTTGCCCGCCAGATTGCCCCCGTCCAAGCCTTTGCCGTTTCGACACAATCATCCTTGGCCAGCCTTCCGTTGATGTTGAAGAAATCGGAAGCGTTGGGCGTTCGTGAGTCCACTGCGGGCTTGGTGTTGCCGATGGCGGTGGCGTTGTTGCGTGCCACTGGCCCTGCAATGAACCTTGCCGTCGCGCTGTATGTTGCAAACTGGTTTGGCATAAAGCTTGACGCGTTCGATTATGGCGCTGCCATTTTTATCGCCGCACTGACCTCAATGGGCGCGGTAAGCCTTCCCGGAACGGTCAGCTTTGTGACCTCCATCGCACCAATCTGCATTGCGCTTGGAATTCCGGTTGAGCCACTCGCGTTGTTAATCGCGGTCGAAACGCTGCCGGATATTTTCCGGACAACAGGCAATGTGCAGATGGACGTTGCGCTTGCTACCGCCATTGAAGCCCCCGAAAAGGAAAACGCCCATGCAATATCGTGAACTTGGCCACGGACTGAAAGTCTCCGCAATCGGCGTCGGTTGTATGCCGATGATCAAGGGCGGCAACATCACTTATGGTGAAGATGCTGATCCCGATGAGGCGATCAAAACGATCCATCGCGCAATCGACATGGGCGTTACCTTTTTCGACACGGCCCAAATTTATGGCCCGTTCCAGAATGAAGAACTGGTTGGTGAGGCTATCAAAGGCAAACGCGACGGGCTGGTTATCGCAAGCAAATTCGGTTTCAAATTTGATGGTGGAAATATCGTCGGCGTGGATGGCTCGCCAGCCAATGCAAAATCAGCTGTCGAAGGCACATTGAAGCGCTTGGGCATCGACTGCCTCGATCTCTATTACCAGCACCGCGTCGACCCTGCTGTGCCGATCGAAGAGACCGTCGGTGCAATGGCGGATTTAATCACCGAAGGAAAAATCAGGCATATCGGGCTGTCCGAAGCAGGACCCGAAACGCTCCGCCGTGCAGCGGCAGTTGCGCCAATCTCCGCACTGCAAAGTGAATATTCGCTTTGGGAACGCGATATCGAAGACGAAATCCTGCCAACATGCCGCGAACTTGGCATCGGTTTTGTGCCTTATTCGCCGCTTGGCCGCGGTTTCCTGACGGGTTCGTTCCGTAGCCTTGACGAACTGCCGGACAATGATTGGCGGCGGCAAGACCCACGGTTTCAGGGTGATAACTTTGCCGCCAACCTTGCTATTGTCGATGTCGTGGGTGAAATTGCCGCCAAACACAATGCGTCACACGCGCAAATCGCGTTGGCTTGGATATTGGCGCAAGGCAGCGACATTGTGCCGATCCCGGGCTTTAAGCGCCGCGTGACGATGGAGGACAGTGCACGGGCCGTTGACGTTACCTTAGACGCGGACGACCTTGCGAAGCTCGATTTAGCCGCTCCAAGTGGCGGGACAGCAGGTCCGCGCTACGGTGAACGCGGTATGCGGATGGTTCGGCTTTAAAAGCTGAACCACCGGAACAGGCCAGCGCCAGCAACATTCCAATATGGGTGCGCCCAAGTTGCGGCGGCCCAGAGGAATATGCCCGCAATCCACGAACCAACCCCGACTTTAAACAAGCCAACGGGATGGATAGCGAATTGGGTTCTGCGCAGCCACGCGTCCCATTCTCCGCCCATAAGCTTGCGTTTCTTGATTTCCTGCGCCTTGGAACCCACCAGTGCGAGGAAAACCAAGCTTCCGGCAAAAATGAAATTGTCGGTCCGCGGCGCGACCAAAATATGCGCAACGCCCCACAGCGCAAAGCCCCACATCATGGGGTGACGGGTCGCCTTGAACACGCCAAAGGGCGCTTGCCCAGCCATGGCGTCGGGCACACCCGGCAATGACGGGTTGCGGATGAACGATCCGGAAAACAGGACAGCGGCAACCAAAGTCAGTACGCTTGCAACTATCCACACCGCGTCACTGGCTGGCCACAGCGTCTCACCCTTTGGCGCACGCCCAAATTCAACAAGCATCCAGCCAAATGTCGCGAACGAGACGAGCGAATACAGCCCCAGAAACCCGTTTGCACCGAATCTCCTGACCATATCCGCGCGCCAAGGATGCGACATGAGGAAATGGCTGCCAACAAACAATATAGAGGCGGCGGCCAAGATCAAATAATCGCTCACAACATATACTCCCGCTGTCGGGTGTCCCCATTCAAATGGCAGACCATTA
>CALDKP010000175.1 GCA_937898535.1 uncultured Sphingomonadales bacterium
ACTGACAGGATCTAAATCCAACATAGTTACGAACTCCTACAAATCGAACGACCCGATTTTTTACCGTTTGCAACCCGGTTAGAATGTTCGCTGCTCCAGCTGAAGACTTCGTAGATCACTAAATTGAGCATTATGTCCCTTACAGTGTCTATCTATCCGAAGCCAAAATAGCCGATCCAATATCGACTTAACTGTAGATGATTATTCTATCACCTATTTAGGTAACCTAAGCTATTTCCAATTGTAAAGTATATTTAGTTCCGAATTGTAATGTATATCTAGTAAAGTTCCCTAGGTAGATTCCTGCCGTGAAAGTCATAAGCATTACTCCGAATGGCAGCCGAATGAGAAGGCGCATAACTTGCGCAACATAATAAACAATAGAATCGGGCCGCGCCGACCACACAGGAGACATCACATGCTGAGGCTACGCGGCTACACCGAAATTGGACCCAAATCGAGAAGCACCAATGGTCCGGGTACCATTTTGAAATTTCGCAAGGGTGAAATTGTGTATGCGCAGGGCGATCCTGCAACTGACTGGTTTGAGGTCATGTTAGGTACAGTAAGAACTTGCCTTCTGTACAGTGATGGGCACCGTCAACTGACCGGATTTTTCTATCCTGGCGATGTTTTTGGCTTCGATAGCGGTCGTTACGCTTCATCGGCAGAGGCGGTCACAGCAGTAACTCTGCGCCGCTGTGGCAGGGGGTTTGGCGAGGACATGCAACCTAGCGAAGTGCCGCCTGTGCATGGAGCGCTACGCAGTGCGTTGGACAGTGCACATGCCTGCATTTTTCTACTTGGCCGTAGGACCGCAGCGGAACGTCTCGCGGCGTTCTTGCTCGAAACAGCCAAGCGCTTCCCGGTAGAGAAGCCATTCGAACTTCCCATGTCGCGCGCGGATATTGCCGATCATCTTGGGCTGACTATCCATACCGTCAGTCGGACATTGTCCGAATTTGTCCGTCGCGACCTTATCAGCTTAGACAGTCCACAATCGGTTATGATTACAGATTATGAGGGCTTGCGGCAGCTTTCCGATGGCGATGATGACGCGGACTTGCCGTTAAAGAACGTCCGACCGCATGCCCACGTTAATAGTGCCAGTTTGGCCGCGATATACGGGAGCTGACCGATGACTATTTCGGTTATGGAAAAGAGTGTGCTCGGCACGCTGGCCTTTGGCGCATCGTTAACGGCGCTAACGATCTCATCGCCGGCCCGCGCTATTACCGAACCGCGACCGACGTCCGAAATAGCTAAAGAGACGTTAAAACATTTCGACCTCGCTTATATGCATGCAGAAGATGAGCGGCATGCTGATCGCAACGGACCGCCCAAATCTCTACGGACCGACAGCACCGCTCTGCAATTGTCGATGATTGCTGCAGAATTGACGGCACAGCGTGAACTGATTGCGAAGCAGAACGAGATAATCGCGAAACAACAACTTGCGATCGATAGGCTGGTTCAAAAACAGCTGACAAATTCGGACTTGGGTGTGTTACGCGCCGCTGGACTAGGCGGCGTTACGCCGGAAATCGCTCCAGTTTCGCATGAAGCCACGCAAATGATGCCAGACGCTCCGGTCGGGGCAGCGCCGCCGCCCGAGCCTACGGTGCAAAGCAAAGTCGAAGCGGTGCCCGAAGGCCAAGGTGTCCTCACCCCGGCAGGGCGGATGGTGCTCGACTCTTCGTTCGAATATACCAGCAGCTCAACTAATCGGCTTGTGTTCCGGGGTATTGAACTGGTGCCTGGAATTCAAATCGGATTGATTGAGGCATCTGATGCTGACCGCACAACGCTCATTACAACATTGGGCGCACGCTATGGGCTCACCAACCGTCTGGAGATCGAGGCGCGCGTCCCCGCGCTTTATCGCTGGGACCGGATCGAGGTAGCACAGCAGCGCGACGAAGGCATCGTACGCACTATTGCGCTCAAGGAACGTGATATCGGCGATGTAGAATTGGCGCTGCGCTACCAGCTCAACCGGGCGCGTGGACAGAGACCGATTTGGGTGGCAAATGTCCGTGTCAAATCGGATACCGGAAAAAGCCCATTTGAGGTTACCTATGACGAATTTGGTGTGGCCACGGGCTTATCGACCGGCTCAGGATTCTGGGCAGTGCAACCGGGGGTTAGCATGCTGTTGCCGTCCGATCCGGCAGTGATTTTCGGTAGCATGAGCTATCTTTATCATATTCCGCGCAATATCGATCGTACCATTGGCGGAGCGTTCATCGGCCGTGTCAATCCAGGCGATGCAATCAGCGGTAACCTCGGTTTTGGATTTGCGCTCAATCCACGCTTTTCATTCTCGATGGGCTATCGCCACAGCTACATCTCCCCATCCACACAGGAAATTGGTAGCAGTGTCGAACGATCCAACCGCGCGCACGTAGGCAGCTTTACATTTGGAATGTCGTATAGGCTCAGCCCCCGCCAATCGGTCAATTTGGGCTTCGAGTTCGGCGCGACGGCTGATGCACCAGACGTAGGTGTCACCGTCCGCTTCCCCCTTGGCGTCAACCTGCGGAAATAAAATTCGGATGCATGCGAGGCGGTTAAGCATCACGGGATGGTCCGCCGTTCATTATATTCGCATG
>CALDKP010000176.1 GCA_937898535.1 uncultured Sphingomonadales bacterium
ACAAGGCATTTGAATTGATGCACGCGGGGACAAGCATCCGCAGTGTCGTGGTGTTCTAAATGACCTCAATCGCTGACATAGTCGCCGAACATGCGCACCGGGAAGGGCCGCTGCTGCCCATCCTGCATGACGTGCAAAAAGCGTTCGGCCATGTCAGCGAAGATGCCATGCGCGACATTGCACATGCACTGAACCTAACGCGCGCGGAAGTGTACGGCGTCGTCAGCTTCTACCATGATTTCCGCAAAGAAGCCGAAGTGCGGCCCATATTGAAATTGTGCCGTGCAGAGGCGTGCAAAGCGCGCGGTGTGGACGCGTTGGTGCCGATTGCCGAAAACCAAAGCCGCGTAAAAGTAGAGGCTGTCTATTGCCTTGGCCTGTGCGCGGTTGGTCCGGCTGCGTTGGTGGGCGACCAAGTCATCGCCCGATTGGATCAGACGCGCCTTAGTTCATTACTGGAGGCGATGTGACAGTCCGGATATCCAATGATGCTGTTGCGCTCGCCTGTGGCGCGGACGCAGTTGCGGCTGCTTTTGCCGCGGCGGGCGTCGAAGTCGAACGCGTGTCCAGCTGGGGCATGCACTGGATGGAGCCGTTGGTCGACATTGACGGCGTGGGCTATGGGCAAGTCTCGGCCGATCAAGTTCCTTCGATCTTAAGCGGTGATGCTGAATCCATCGGACGGATTGAAGACCACCCCTTCATTGCCAAGCAGAACCGATTGACGTTCGCGCGCGCGGGCAAGACACGGCCGACATCGCTGGACGATTATTACGCGTCCGGTGGCTGGCTTGGTCTTGGTCAAGCACGCGCCATTGGCGCTGAAGCAACCATCGAAACCATCATGGCATCTGGCCTTCGCGGCCGCGGCGGCGCGGGTTTTCCGGCTGGCATTAAATGGCGGACGGTGGCCGACGCCCCCGCTGAACAGAAATATATCGTTTGCAACGCCGACGAAGGCGACAGCGGAACCTTTGCCGACCGGATGGTGATGGAAGGCGATCCGTTCATGCTGATCGAGGGCATGGCAATTGCCGGTTTCGCCGTCGGCGCGAGCAAAGCCTATATCTACATCCGCTCCGAATATCCGCACGCCATTGCCAAAATGGAAGCCGCTATCCGGCTGTCGGCGCATTTGATTGCGCCATTTGTCGTCGAAGTCCGCGTTGGCGCGGGGGCATATATTTGCGGCGAAGAAACCTCGCTTCTCAATAGCCTTGAGGGCAAGCGCGGCGAAGTGCGCGCCAAGCCCCCCCTACCCGCGCTTGAGGGCCTGTTCGGCAAACCCACAGTCGTCAACAATGTGCTGACGCTGGCTGCCGTGCCATGGATATTGGCGCATGGCGGTGAAGCCTATGCCGCGTACGGCATGGGCAGGTCAAAGGGCACGATGCCCGTCCAGCTTGCGGGAAATGTAAAACATGGCGGCCTTTTCGAAGTCGCGTTCGGTATTACGCTTGGCGAGCTGGTCAACGATATCGGTGGCGGCACGGCGGACTTCTCGATCATCCGGCTTTCACCTGCCCGGCATCGCCGCACCGGTCGCGCCGCTCGCGGACAAGCGCACGGTCGTCTCGGTGCCGATCTCG
>CALDKP010000177.1 GCA_937898535.1 uncultured Sphingomonadales bacterium
CGTGACATTGGCTGCGATTTTTATGCGTTCTCGGGCCACAAAATGTGCTCACCCACGGGTATCGGCGCTTTGTATGTGCGTGGCGAAGTGCTCGAAACCATGCCGCCATGGCAGGGCGGCGGCGCGATGATTGATCGTGTGACCTTTGAAAAGACCACCTACGCCCCGGCGCCATCGCGGTTTGAGGCGGGCACGCCAATGATTATCGAAGTGATCGGCCTGCACGCCGCGATCGATTTTATCGACAGCTTTGGTCCTGAAGCGATATTTGCGCATGAAAGCGCGCTCGCCGCGCAAACGCGTGAAGCCTTGCGCGGCATCAATTCGGTCACCTTATACGGTCCGGAAAAGTCCGCTGGCATCGTGTCCTTCAGCATGGAAGGCATCCATCCGCACGATATTGGTACAATATTGGACGAAGAAAATGTCGCCATTCGTGCGGGCCATCACTGCGCACAACCGCTGATGGACCATCTGGGCATCCCCGCCACCGCGCGGGCGAGCTTTGGTATTTATAATGACGAAAATGATGTCGCAGCGCTGGTGCGCGGGCTCGAACGGGTGAAAAGGATTTTTGGATGAACGAGAACATCCGGATAGAAGAAGTTGATAGCGTCGAAAAGCCGCCCCGCGCGCGCGTGGAAAACGCCGTCGAAACGGCAGGCGAAACATTGGCCCGCAAGAAGGATTATCTGGAGGGCTTTCTCGCGCAGAAACCTGCTGCGCCATCACCGGGCGAACCCGACGGCGATTTGTACGAAGCGGTCATTGCAGCGCTTAAGGAAATTTACGATCCGGAAATTCCGGTGAACATTTACGACCTTGGCCTTATTTACAATGTCGAGATCAATGACGGCCATGCGCTTGTGTCGATGACACTGACGACCCCGCATTGCCCAGTCGCGGAATCCATGCCGGGTGAAGTTGAACTGCGCGTTGGCGCGGTGCCGGGCATTGGCGATGCTGAAGTAAATCTGGTCTGGGAACCGGCATGGAGCCCCGCCAATATGACCGATGAAGCCCGTCTGGAGCTTGGAATGTTATGACCGATGTAAAGACCCGCGTTCGCCCCGCTGCAGTCATCCTGACGCCCGCGTCGGAAGCGCGGATTGCCGAGCTTATGTCCAAGGCACCCGAAGGCGCGATTGGCGTAAAGCTGTCAACGCCGCGTCGGGGCTGTTCGGGCCTCGCTTACTCGGTCGACTATGTGTCCGAGGCCATCGCATTCGATGAAAAAATCGAAACACCCGGCGGCGTGCTCTATATCGATGGCGGCTCGGTGCTCTATCTCGTCGGATCCATCATGGATTGGGTCGAAGATGAATTTGCCGCGGGCTTTGTCTTCAATAATCCCAACGCGACCGGCAGTTGTGGATGCGGCGAAAGCTTTACGGTTTAAAAACGCAACTGCAGCCGGAACGCCACGCCGATGTCATCCGGCGCACTTTCGAAATGCCCCGGCTCCTGTCGCCAGAACAGGTTTGACGAGAAATAGCCGCCGTTCATTGGCAATATCCAAGCAACCTCACTCGCGATTTCGCGGCCTTGTGGCGCAAGGCTAAAGCGTCTGATGCCGAATGTTGGGGTGCGCGTCGCATAATCATAGGCAACGGGCACATTCAGCGTGAGGCCGCCGCTGGTGACACGTAGCGGTTGGGCAACCCGAAACGCCAGCCGGTCGCCGGTCGCAAATGCGTTGGCACGTGATACATCAAAGGAGAATGCGTTGCTCTTCAGCAGGCTTTGTCCAGTCAGTGTCGACCCCGCGTTGGGATAGGTCCACCCTTGCCGCCAACTGGTGCCGATGGACCAGCCCTGTCCCAAGGACGCTTCCATATTGCCGTCGACGAACAGGCTGCGCGCACCGCCGCGACCGATGAAGTTGGCAAAACGGGCGCCGAGGATCGTTTCATCCTCCCGCATCCAATTGGCGCCCAGCGCCAGTCTGGCCGGCCCGATCTTACGGTCCAGCGACAACCCTAATGTTGCATAGGGATATTCGCGCGTACCCCGGCGGAGATATTCGGCGCCGGCCCCTTCATAAAGACGGGCGTCGCCATGTTCGACACTGCCGGTCAGTCCGAAAGCACCCAATTGGTGTCGCAGGGCAAAGGAATTACCTGGCTGGCGTTCAAACCCGCCCTCCATCCGTGCCTCACCAGCGGTCAAAAACGCGCTGCTTGCCATGTCTTGCAAGGCCGCGACCTGATTGGCGGCCGTTTGCCGGATGCCCAAGCTAAAGCGTGTATCTTTGCTAATTGCTGCGCTCACCCGGCCTGCCAACAACCGCGCCTGTCGCGCTTGCCCCTCCGAAAGCGCGAGCGGCAATATGCTGGCTGTACCAACGCCGCTGTCGCTGATGGAAAAGGCAATTTGCGTAGTGCCATCAGCCGCACTGACCGATCGGTCCTGATGGATAAGCGCAGGCGTTAATCGCAGCCGGGGCGTAGTGGCATTCAATCCATGCGCAAGGTCGATGTCATATGCACGGCCATAGCTATCCACGATCACGGCGTTCACGGGACGATTGGACATCGCCACATCGCCCATCGGGCCACTTGTTGTGCCACCATCGCCCGAAAGCGGAACTGCTATTGTTGTGCCCGCCAATGACGTCGTTCCTGCTGGCGCGAAGGCGCGTGCAATGTCCAATATGCCGCGGCCATAAATTGCGTCGGTGCCGGGGTCGCCCGCATCCCGCGCGGACGTCAGCAGCAGATTGACGATTTGCGAACCTGTCAGGTTCGGGAAAGCCTGCGCGAGCAATGCTGCGGCACCGGCAATCTGTGGCGCTGAAAATGAAGTGCCATTGAAAACGCGGATGAATGTCTGACCATTTTGGTCGTAACGATAAATTGCGTCGTCCCGATATTCGCAGCAGATGCCCTGCCCAAGTGCGGACAAAACCGACGCCTGCGAAACGCCAGCCTTGTTGCTGAAATTCGAAATCACACCCTGATCATCGACGGACGCAGCGATGATGACGAGGCCGTTACCATTGGCCAACAATGCCTGCGCAAACGGGCTTGGGTTGTTGGGGTCAAAAGCAGGCACTGCATCATTGCCTTCATTACCAGCCGAAGCGACGATGATGATGCCTGCCTGCGTGGCGCGGTTAATCGCGGCACGAAGCGTGGTACTCGCGCCACCTACGCCGCCAAGAGATATATTGATAACACGCGCACGATTGTCGATGGCGCGGTCCACGCCTGCTGCAATGGCGGAGTCAAAGAACGAGCATTTTGCTGCATCCTCACCGGGCGCGGCTGTGGTGCAGCTTCCGGCTTGGTCGGCGCGCAATGCCAAAATCGTCGCGTTAAAAGCAATGCCGTGGACATCGCGGTCGTCCTTGGCAGCGGCCAGCACCCGCGTGACTTCAGTACCATGACCATCATCGTCGCCAAGCGGCCTGCCTGCGCCCGTGACATCCCCCGACTGCGCGTGAATACGTCCGGTGAATTCGTGGCTATTGGGATCAATCCCGGAATCGATCACGCCCACGGTCACACCCAATCCCGATGCACCAGCACGATAAGCCGTTACCGCATTGTGAAAGCCCGGACCGTCCGACCGATTAAATTCCGCCGTCGCAAAATTTGTCGTCGTCGGTGGCGGAGGAGGGGGCAGAGGGGGTGGAGGGGGAGGTACCACAACTGGAGGGGGCGCGGGCGGTGGCGGTGGTGTCGAATTGACGCCTCCACCGCTGCCTCCGCATGCAGAAAGCGACAATGCAAATATAATCGACCCACCGATTACCAGCTTACGATCAATCAAAGCTGAACTCATAACATTGCAAACCTTCTATGCGGGAACACGCTTTTAAACATGATTCGCTTTCACCAATGTTAATATGTTGATTGAGATATTCCGAACAGATTGATAGGCCCAGCCTATGCAATCCTACTTCGCCGATATCGACACGTGGATCTTTGATCTCGACCTCACTCTATATGGCCCGGAGGCGAATATTATGGCGCAGATCCGGGACCGTATTGCGCTATATGTCGAGGGTCATTTCCAAATTGGCTCCGTCGAGGCGCATGAAATTAGGCATCGTTATTGGAAGAAATACGGCACGACTTTGGGCGGGCTGATGGCCGAACATGCGGTTGACCCCTACGGCTACCTCGATTTTGTGCATGAGGTTGACCTGAGCTTACTGAAACCCGCGCCGGATTTGCGTGGGCATATTCATGCGTTACCGGGCCGCAAAATTATCTTCACCAACGCCGACGCACCTTATGCCGAGCGCGTGTTGACCGCCCGCGGTCTGGACGATGTGTTTGAGGATGTTTTTGACATCCACCGGATGCAGCATACGCCAAAGCCATTCGCCGGCAGTTATGACGCCTTGTGCAGCGAATTGAGGATCGACGCCACACGGGCACTTTTTGTGGAAGATTCCGCGCATAATCTGGTCCCGGCCAAAGCGTTGGGCATGCGCACAATTTGGGTGAAACATGAAGGCGAAGCTGATAGCAACGCCCATCAAGACCATATCGATCACGAAATTACCGATGTGACCCAATGGCTATCGGAAATTCACAGCTTTGAAAGAGCCGCATGACTGCACAATTAACTGTCATCATTGACGCTGCATGGGACGCCCGTGACGGGATCAGCAGTGCCACACAAGGTGAAGTACGCGACGCGGTGCAAACGGCATTGGCTGGTCTTGATGACGGGTCATTGCGCGTTGCGGAAAAGCTGGATGGTAGTTGGCAGGTCAACCAATGGCTGAAAAAAGCTGTTTTGTTGTCGTTCCGGTTGAATGACAATGTCGTGGTTGACGGCGGTGCAGCTGGCGCACCAGCCTATGACAAGGTCCCTTCCAAATTTGCAGGATGGGGCGAAAGCCGCTTCCGGGACGCTGGATTCCGCGTTGTGCCCGGCGCCATTGCGCGGCGTGGCAGCTTCATCGGCAAGAATGTTGTGTTAATGCCCAGCTTTGTAAACATCGGCGCACGCGTCGATGAAGGCACCATGGTCGACACATGGGCAACGGTCGGAAGCTGCGCGCAAATCGGTAAAAATGTCCATCTGTCGGGCGGCGTTGGCATTGGCGGCGTACTTGAACCGCTGCAGGCTGGCCCCGTCATCATTGAAGACAATTGCTTCATTGGCGCACGTTCAGAAGTTGTTGAAGGTGTCGTCATCGAAGAAGGCGCAGTCCTGTCGATGGGCGTTTTCATCAGTTCCACCAGCAAGATTATTGACCGGACAACGGGCGAGGTCTTTGTTGGCCGCGTGCCGGCATATTCGGTTGTTGTCCCGGGTTCGCTCCCGGGCAAAGCGCTTCCTGACGGCAGCCCGGGTCCACATCTTTCCTGCGCGGTCATCGTGAAACGCGTCGATGCACAGACCCGCGCAAAGACCGCAATCAACGACCTGTTGAGGGATTAATTCGCCAAGCCGAGTGGCAACGATCAAAACGGACTTGCAATTCGGACTGAATTACTCCAGATCATACGGGCGGACCGGGCCCCTCTGGCGCTTCGCTTCTTCGGAAGGAACGTGATGTCGGCCGCATCGGATGTTTCCGGTGCATTGGTCAGGCGGTCTTCAAACCCCCGAAATACGCTAGCCTGTGCCCGGAACATCCGATTGAACTTAAACAATGTTCAAGAGGATGTAGTCATGGCTTTTTCGTCATTTCGATTGATGCAATATCACCAAAAAATTGATCGCGAACTGCGCGCCGAAATTTCACGGCGTTGGCCAGACGTGTTTCGAATCCAGAAACTGAAGCGGTTGAAGTTAGCGATCAAGGATCGGTTGGCGCGCCACGCGCAAACCTCCTTTGGCCGTCGTCTGCGCCTTAAGAAGGTTTGATTTTAAAGCTGACGCCGCGCGCGTTTAAATCTGCGCGGCGTCGGCACGTACAATATAGGAAATGATTTCATGGAATTTTTGATGATGGACTGGTTGGGCACACCAGTTTGGTTCTGGTTGGCCTTTATCGGCATCGTAATCACGCTCACCGCGTTCGACCTTGGCATTTTGCACAAGGAAGACAAAGAAATGGGCATCGCCGAAAGCCTGAAGCTCTCGGCGTTTTACATCAGCATTGCGATGCTGTTCGGCCTTTGGGTCTGGTTCCAAAAGGGAGCAGACATGGGCATGAAATATTACACCGGCTTTTTCATCGAGAAAGCGCTGTCGATTGATAATGTCTTTGTCATCAGCCTGATTTTCACCTTCTTCGCGATTCCACGGAAATACCAATACCGCGCATTGCTATGGGGCATTATCGCCGTCATCATCTTGCGTGGCCTGATGATTGCCGCTGGCGCTGCCATTGTGCAGGAATATTATTGGACGCTGTATATCTTCGCGGCTTTCCTGATTGGAACCGGCATCAAGATGCTGTTCTCTGGTGATGAGGAAATGGACGTCGCCAAGAACCCGGTGGTCAAATATATTTCAACGCATATGCGCGTGACCAAAGAGCTTCATGACGAGAAGTTCTTTGTGAAGGTACAAGATGAAAAGACCGGCAAGATGGTACGCGCGGCGACGCCATTGTTCCTCGCGCTTGTCGTCATCAACATCGCCGACCTC
>CALDKP010000178.1 GCA_937898535.1 uncultured Sphingomonadales bacterium
TGTGCCGACTATCGCGGACGCCGGGCGATTGTGCCCGAATGTCTTCGGCTGACCGCGGACAAGATTGAAGACTATGTCTGGCTACCGTCGACCTGCGCCTATGTCCTGCGCGCGGCGGGCAAGCCACTTCCCGAATGGCATTATCTGGTGAGCGGAAGCCGCCAGACGATTCATGACGCTGGCATGTCTGTCAAAGGTCGGGCTATATCGGAACTGCATGCTGGGCCGCTTGAAAACCATATTGTCGAACAGCCTCTCTGATCCTGAAGTGGTCATAGAAGGGGAAAGCGTACCCGTGCGCATTCGCCGCAACCCGCGGGCAAAGCGCATTTCGATGCGCGCCGATGCCGTGAAACGCGAAATCCGCATAACGATGCCGCATTATACGCCGACAAATGTGGCACTCGATTTTGTTGACAAGAAGCGCGAATGGATAGCCACGCGGTTAAACAGCGCGCCTGACATTGCCTCCATCGCACCGGGCAGCGAAATCGCTGTTGAAGGCGAATGTCACCTGATTGAATGGCGCGAAGAATGGCCGCGCAGCATTCGCTGCGGCGAAGGCATGCTGCGTTTGGGTGGTCCAAGGGAGTCCGTCGAAGCCCGCATCTTACGATGGCTCAAGGGCGAAGCACGGCGGATTTTCACCAAAGAAATCGCGCATTATTGCGACAAAGCCGGTGAGCCAGTCCCGCGTTTGTCGTTGGGCGATCCCCGCAGCCGGTGGGGTAGCTGTTCCAGCCGGGGAACCATTTCGCTCAGCTGGCGGCTGATCATGGCGCCTGCGTCTGTGCGCCGTTCGGTCATCGCACATGAGGTCGCGCATATGCGGCATATGAACCACAGTCCCGACTTCTACGCTTGGCTCGATGTCCTCTTTGAAGGCAACCGCAAGGCCGCGGACCAGTGGCTAAAAATGCACGGTACGGGGCTGCAACGGGTTGGGCGATAAGGAAGATAAGGAAGATAAGATGCTGGAAATGCGGGACTCATGCGAACGATGCAAATCGCCACTGCCGATGGACAGCGGCAACGCTATGATTTGCAGCTATGAATGCACATTCTGCGCACACTGCATGAATGGCCCGCTGAATGGACACTGCCCCAATTGTGGTGGCGACCTTCAGCCACGGCCAAAACGCATCAAGAAATAGTCAGTTTAGCCCTTGGCGACTTCACTACCCAGCGCGCCATATTTCTTTTCAAAACCGGCGACATCGCCCGCCACAAGAAGCTTAGCCTGATCAATCCAGTTGTCGCGGCTGATGCGCCCCGCAAATGCCCCAAGCTTGCCATCAATTTCGGCAACATCAGCTGCCGTCCAACTCGCCACTTGGGCAAAGCTGGTTACGCCCAACGCCTTGAGCATAATGTTCACTTTCGGACCAAGGCCCTTCAACAACTCGAGATTGTCAGGGACCACCTTAGCCTTGGCCGCTGGTTTGGCGACCTTGGGCTTGGGTGCGCCTTCAACTTTTGCCTTCGCCGCTACAGCTTTCGGCGCAGGCTTAGGCGCAGGCGCTGCCTTTGCTTTTGCTACTGCAGGGTTCGCTGCTGGCTTGGGTGTATCCGCCTTTGGCGCTGCAGCTTTCGGGGCAGCTTTTGGGGCAGGCACCTTTGTCGTTTTGGCCTTTGCCGCAACTGGCTTGTCGACAGCTGCTGGCGCTGCCTTCGTTGCCGCCGCTTTCAGCGGTGCCTGTACCTTGGTTTTCGCGGTTTTCTTCGCTGGCGCAGGATCGTCCATCAACTTAGGCGCAGCAGGCGCCTTGGCAACAGGCGGTGCTGGAACATCTGCAGCGGGAGGTGGCGCTACATCCTTGGATGGGGCAGCCGTCGTCTTGGTGCCGTTACGCGCAAGCAACCACCATAACAAAATGGCAATGATGATCACCGCACCAATGATTACCGGTAGATAGCTGGACATCATATTCCTCCCAGAAAAACCCTCAATGTAGCCAACGGGTTACGCAATTTTTGCGGGGCGTGAAAGCGTTAATCCGCCGCGCCAACATTTGCGCGATTTGGTTAGTTCCCTGCTTCGCGTGCAACCTCACGCCAGCCAATGTCGCGGCGGCAAAAGCCATCGGGAAAAATGACCTGATCGACCGCTGCATATGCCTTTGCCTGCGCGTCGGTCACGTTGGGCCCGGTTGCGGTAACGTTTAACACGCGTCCGCCCGCTGCCACCAATTGCCCGCCCACTTCGGCAGTGCCTGCGTGAAATACCTTAGCGCCGGACACAACTGCCAGATCAATCGCACCGCCCTTTTGCGGTACATCGGGATAGCCGTTCGCCGCCATGACGACCGTCAATGCCGTATCGGGTGAAAAGCTTGGCGCCGCCGCTTCAGAGAGCTTGCCCGTCGCAACCGCCAACATTAACGCCGCAAGATCGCCGTCAAAACGTGTCATCAGCACCTGGCACTCGGGATCACCAAAGCGCGCATTATATTCGATAAGCTTCGGCCCCTCATCGGTCAGCATCAGCCCAGCGAACAGCACGCCCGAATAGGGCATATCGTGCGCCGCCATATACGCGACTGTCGGCTTAATGATGCGGTCCATGACTTCCGCCTGCAACGCAGGTGTCAGAACAATTGCGGGTGAATATGCACCCATGCCGCCGGTGTTGGGGCCAACATCGCCATCGCCGACACGCTTATGATCCTGCGCAGACCCGAATGCGACCACATCGCGGCCATCTGTCAGTGCGAAAAAGCTCGCTTCTTCTCCGGTCATAAATTCTTCAATGACAACGGAGGCGCCGGCGTCGCCAAAACCGCCGCCGAACATATCTTCAATCGCGGCCTCAGCATCGGCGCGGGTTGATGCGATAATCACGCCTTTGCCCGCGGCAAGGCCGTCTGCTTTAATGACATAGGGCGCTTGGAATGCGTCGAGGCCAGCGAGTGCCGATGCCTTGCTGTCATGACGATAATAGCCCGCTGTAGGAATACCCGCTGCGGCACATATATCTTTGGTAAAGCCCTTGGACCCTTCCAATTGTGCCGCCTTTTGATTGGGACCGAAAACAGGAATGCCCGCATCACGCAGGCTATCGCCCAAGCCGGCAACAAGCGGTGCTTCTGGTCCGACCACGACCAACCCAACATCATGCCCTGCGCAAAAGGATATGACCGCCGCATGATCGGATATGTTCAATGCAACCAGATCCGCCTCTTCGGCAATCCCGGGATTGCCCGGCGTGGCAAAGAGTGTATCGCAATTTGGCGATTGCGCGAGCTTCCACGCCAGCGCATGTTCGCGTCCACCCGATCCGATGAGCAAGATATTCATGTCCGCAAATGACCCCTTTGAAAATGCTGACCCGCAAGTTGCCCGCCTGTTAGCCGAGGAGCGGCCCGGCGACAATGCCCAGGCCATGAGCGTGTCGGAGTTATCGCTTGCGTTGAAGCGTACGGTTGAGGACCGCTTCGGCCATGTCCGCGTGCGCGGGGAGATTTCGGGCTTTAAGCGCGCGGCGTCGGGCCATATTTATTTCTCGCTAAAAGACGAAAATGCGCGGCTGGACGCGGTCATGTGGAAAGGTGGCGCGGCGCGCCTGCCCTTCGCCCCTGAAGACGGGCTGGAGGTTGTCGCCACGGGCAAATTGACGACCTATGCGGGCCGGTCGAATTACCAGATCGTGGTCGAAAGTCTGGAAGTCGCAGGCGAAGGCGCAATGATGCTTTTGTTTGAAAAGCTAAAGGCGCGGCTCGCCGCCGAAGGCTTATTCGCACCTGAACGCAAGAAAAAGTTGCCGTCACTGCCGCGTACAATTGGCGTCGTGACCTCACCGACAGGCGCAGTCATCCGCGACATCCTGCACCGTCTGGCCGATCGCTTTCCAAGCCATGTGATCGTGTGGCCGGTATTGGTTCAAGGTGACGGCGCCGCCGCCCAAATCGCGCGTGCGGTCAATGGATTTTCCGCAATGCCACAGGACGGCCCCACGCGCCGCCCCGACCTCGTCATCGTGGCGCGCGGCGGCGGGTCAATTGAGGATCTATGGGCATTTAATGATGAGGCCGTGGTCCGTGCAGTCGCCGATTGCACCATACCCATCATATCGGCAGTCGGGCATGAAACCGATACAACCCTGTGCGACTTTGCGGCAGATTTGCGCGCGCCGACGCCTACGGCCGCGGCCGAAATTGCCGTTCCTGTGCGCAGCGATTTGCTGCAACGCGTGGGGCAATTCGGGCTGCGCATGTCCAATATGATACGCACAAAGGTCGACCTTGCGGCCGAACGGCTTGAGGCGCAGCGCCGTCTGATGCCGCGCTTGTCAGACCTTGCCGCCCCGCATCAGCAACGCACAGACGACCTGTCCGAACGGCTTCGCCAATCCCTTCGGACCAGAATTGGCAAGGCTGAAGTGGCTTTTTCAGCGCCAGCAATGATGCTCCACCCGCGCCTTTTGACAAGGCGCGCCGAACAAGGGCAACAGCGCCTTGATGCGTTGACGCGGCTGGTAAGCACATTGCATCCCGAAGCACCGCTTAAGCGCGGCTTTGCGCGCGTGACCGATGCGAATGGCAAAACCATCATGACACGGGAAGCCGCCGTGAAAGCGGGTGACGTGACTTTGCGGTTTGTCGATGGCGAAGTCGGCGGGCAAGTAAGTGGCGGACCTGCGCCGCGAATGCCCGCGGCGAAGCCAGCAAAAGCGGCTGTCAATCAAGGCAATTTGTTTGACGGGTAAAGCCGTGCATTGCCCATTCAGTATCGATGCGCCATAATGCCCACATGTTGATGTCTTCCAAGAACAAAGTCGCCCGCCTGCATTATATGGCAAACAGTTTTCGTATGCTGACCGCAGGCGACCATGTCCTGTGCGCCGAAACGGGGCAGCCCATTCCGTTGGAAGAATTGCGTTATTGGAGCGTCGTGAAACAGGAACCCTATGTCAGCGCGGATGCATCCGTTCGCGCGACGATGAAAAAGGGCTAATGGATTGCAGCGCTCCGGCTGGGTTTTGCTAGCCGCGCTCGCGGGGATCGCCGCGCAGCCATTGCGCGTAGCGGCAGCACCACCCGCAAATACGCAACAGTCAGTTGCCCTCACAGACTTCTGGATGTCTATGCCAGCGATACAGGGGGGTCTCGTCATCGCGCGTGCGCCACGCGGTGCGCAGTCCGTCACGCTTAACGGCGTTGCCCTGCCTTTGACAGCCGAAGGCTTTTTCCTGATGGGTTTTGACCGCGATGCAGAAAACAGCGCTGTCCTGACCGCGACATTCGCCGATGGTCGAACGCTGCATCGCACTTTGGCCGTCGCACCGGGCAACTGGCGGATTGAAAATGTGTCTGCCAACCCGACGGGCGGCGCAAAAACAACCGAAGAATTTCAGGCAAGACGCGGTGCCGAGCTCGACCGCATAAATGCAGCGCGCGCCAAAACCAGGCTTGGTAATGGTTGGCGGCAACAATTCATTCGCCCAGTAGCTGGCCGGACCTCCGGCTTATTTGGCGCGCAGCGTATCTATAATGGGATGCCCGGCAGCTATCATAGCGGAATGGACATTGCCGCACCAAATGGAACATATTTTGTCGCGCCTGCGGACGGTGTCGTCACGCTTGCGGCCACAGATGCCTTCACGCTGGAGGGGCATTTGCTGATGATTGATCATGGCATGGGTTTAAACAGTGCATTTTTACACTGCTCCGAACTTCTCGTAAAAGAAGGCGACCATGTGAAGCAGGGGCAAGTCATCGGGCGTGTTGGCGCGACCGGACGGGCAAGCGGCCCGCATCTGCATTGGGGCATGAAATGGAACAGTGCGCGCATTGATCCAAAGCTGTTAATCCCCGCAACATAAGCTGGCTTTAAGAAGGCTTCCAGTCACTGGCGGTGCTAACGACGGGCAGACTGAAGCAAACCAGATGCGTGACGGGAAGAACAGCATGCGCGCAAACAAAGCCAACGCTAACTCCGATTTTTCGTCGCGGTGTGAATGGAAAAACCCCGTCCGGCCATTGTTCAGGCGAGGTTTCTATTTTGCATGCCGTCTGCACAAAGAAAAACACCCCAGCCATAAGCCGGGGTGCTTAAGGTGCTGGTCTAGGGGGATCGTTGACCAGTTAAGTGAATATTTTCGCAAGCCAACGCGCACGGTCATGTTGTTCAGATCAGGCAAGCGTCGGCCGATAGACTTAGGCCCCGAACAATTATGCGGCTTCAGAATTTATATCGATTTCGCGATGCATCAGTAACGCTTGGCCGATTGTCGCAATGACCGTTTCGGGCTCAAATGGCTTGGTAATCAGATATGTAGGTTCCGGGCGCTCGCCCGTAAGTAGCCTTTCCGGAAACGCTGTAATGAAGATCACTGGCACGGCTTGTTCAGCCAAAATATCCTTTACGGCATCTACACCGCTGGAGCCGTCCGCAAGGCTGATGTCAGCTAAAACCAGTTCAGGCCGTTCATCACGGGCTTTGGCAACTGCTTCTGCACGTGTCCGGACGATTGCGATCACTTCATGCCCCAGATTCTCGACGATCTGCTTGATATGCAATGCAATGATCGATTCATCTTCAATAATGAGTACGCGCGCGCAAAGCGCATCTTCAATAGCACTACGGGCAGCGACAACATGGCTGTTTACGTCGGATTTCGAAATGCCCAATATCTTGGCCACTTCATCTGCCTTAAACCCTTCAACCGTGGACAAAAGGAGGCTCTGACGGCGCTTTATCGGAAATTCGGCAATGACGCCGCTGCGGCCACGCGATTGTAGCGGCACGATCATATCGCTGTTCCAAATGCGGTGAAATGTTCTGAACAACTCCGTCTTAACCGGTGCTTCCTCATCCCACTCTTCGGGTGCTTCCAACAACGCTTCGAGCGTTTCCCGAACTGCTGCATCTCCCAATGTCTGTGATCCCGTCAGGGCACGCGCGTAACGTCGTAGGTATGGCAATTGCGATGCCAGCTGTTGCCTAAATGACATGATCACTCCCTTTGTTGTCCAATGCTATACGTTTGAAATGCTTTTTTGTTCCCTCCGATGGAACATTATCCCGCGCCGCGGCTTAACGGCATATGAAAATGCATCAGTTTCCGCCCAGTCCATGGTATTAAGCCATGGGAAATTCTTCAGGCCATGGCACCTGGAAGCGGTCAGATTTTCCGATGCAGCAAGCACCTGGGAGGGTCGATTAGTGGGCAGTAATAAGGGCAAGCAACCGCTTGACGCGATTGGTGAAGATATGGATTTTGCATTCGACCCTTTGACTGCGGCGCTGCGTCAAATGCACGATAGCGTTGCCAATGAACCCATCCCGGACGACTTTTTGGACTTGCTCGATATGATCGACGCAAAAATGTCGGCGTCGAAGAAATTCCAGTGAGAAGCACCGCGACAGAACCGATCCCTAAGTCCGAAAAGTCGGACGCGTCCCCTGATTTTCGCGCACAAATGGTCGCGATCATTCCGTCGTTACGTGCATTTGCGCGTGGCCTGTGCGGAAATCGCGAGCTTGCCGACGATCTTGCCCAAGAGGCGATGATGCGGGCTTGGGCTGCGCATGAAAGCTTCACACCAGGCACCAACTTTCGCGCTTGGATGTTCATGATATTGCGCAACCAGTTTTACACGACGATGCGCAAAAACGCGCGCATGACGAGTTGGGATCCCGAGGCAGCGGAACGGCTGTTGGTCGAGGCTCCGCCGCAACAGCACCATATCCATATGCAGGATGTTGAAAAGGCGTTGCAAAAATTGCCCGCTGAGCAGCGCGAAATCCTTATGATCGTTGGCGCAGGTGGTGCGAGCTACGAAGAGGCGGCCGAAATCACGGGCTGCGCTATTGGAACGGTAAAAAGCCGGCTTGCGCGTGGCCGCGTCGCCTTGGCCGCGCTCATCAATGGGCCTGATGAGCCACGGCGCGTGAAAGCAGCGCCACGCAAACGCGCGAAGGAAACGGTAAAAGATATTCCGCATCCGAAGCCAAGCATATCACCATAAATCCCCTTTACTGAGAGCTTCATTGGCATTTCTCCGACCTTTGACAATGCGACAGGGTTTGATCCTGATCGTGTTCGTAGCCTTGCTGCCGGTGGTTATCGCAAGTTTTGTTCAGGGCTTTTCTGCGCTCCACAGCACGCGGGATATGGCGATGGGACGCCTAAGTGCGCACGCCAGCGCAATTGCGGAGCGGCAACGTGACCCCTTTATTATCGCGCAACATCTCTTACTGGCTTTGGCTACCAACGCCGAGGTTTCAAAAATATCTGGCGGATGCGACGCTGCCCTGCGCGCGTCCCTTAGCAACTATCCGCCGGTGACCAACATCGCGCGAACCACTGCCGATGGTATCGTACGTTGTTCTGCCCTTCCGCATGAAGGGCAAATCAGTTTAAACAATCAGGGTTGGTGGCAGCGCGGCATTCGTGCCGAAGGTATGACTATCACGAAAGCACCCATTTATGCGCCTATTGCCCAGCGGGACGTTCTGTTCCTTATTCTGCCGCTGCGGAGCACCGGCGGGCAGCAGGACGGAACCCTGACGGCTGCAATTGACATCGACTATTTGCGCAATGCGCTGTTGAAGGCGCAGGAAGGCAAGGCCGGCGCCGTTGCCATCTTTACCCGCGATGAGCTTATCGTCGCACAAGGCAAGCAAAAGCTGACATTCACGCCCAACCTCGACGGGCGTCAGGATTCTGCACAATTCGCGAAAGGGCGCGATGGGACCGAGTGGATGTATACCTTCCACAGGCTTTACAGTTCCGAACTCTTTGTCGTTTACGCTGAACCCCGCGCGCAGGTTATGGCGACTGCTGTCTCGCAGGTGCGTGCAAGCATATTCCTGCCTTTGGTGTCTATCTTGCTTGCGTCACTGGCAATCTGGATTGGGACCAATCGCCTTGCACTGGTATGGTTTCGTGATTTACGAAATGTTGCTGGACGACTTGCGAGCGGAGACTTCACGGGGGACCGGGCACAGTTCGAAAACGCGCCCGAGGAAATTGCGGCACTCAGCACGGATTTGCACAGCATGGCAGATGTCATTCACCGGCGAAATAACGATCTGACACATGCCCTCGAAGCCAAAAGCTTGCTCACGCGCGAAGTGCACCATCGGGTCAAAAACAACCTGCAAATCATCAACAGTCTACTCACCCTGCAATCAGGACGCGTCCAGGAAGGGACCGCTAAAGAGGTGTTAGCGCAGACACGGGCGCGGATAAGCGCCTTAGCGCTCATCCACAGGCTCTTATATGAGCAGGACAATGGCTACGACCGCAGCGAAGTTGCTATCGACAGGCTCATGGCAGAGCTATGTGCACAATTGCGCGGCGCAAGTCGAAACGCACCAAAGGTGGAGTTACATTGCCAAGCCAGCGAATTTCCCGTGCCGGTCGATTACGCCGTTCCGCTGACATTGTTTGTCGTTGAAGCCGTAACAAACGCATTTCGCCACGCATTTGCCGCCGGATCAAAAGGCGTTGTAACATTAAAGCTTTACTTGGATGGCGACAATGCGGTTTTGGACATTTCCGACAATGGTCAGGGCTATGTGGTGAGTGACAAAAGCGGACAAATGGGAACTGAACTCATGCGGGGCTTTGCGACGCAAGTCGATGGCAAGTTGGACATTAGCAGCCATGTCGGCACCGGAACGCGGGTTGTTTTGACGTTCGGATTGCCTTCAATACCGAAATCAAACGGCAGCGGCGCGATAACAGCTTAGGCGATCACAGCCGACCAAGTTGAAGGCAGATGGTCGCAGGCTATCCCCGCACTGGTATGCCGCCGGGTCAAATCCCTTTTGCGTGGCCATGCTATCACGAGCGAAGGCGAAGACCCAAAAAAGGTTCATCTCATCACCGATGGATGGGCTGGCAGATTTAACCCCAATTACCTGCGTCATCTGTACGAGGGGTATTAAAAAAGGACCCGCCCGTTTCCCGGCGAGCCCATATTTACGAGCAAACAAGCGGTTTTATTTGTCTTGTCTGTTGGCAGCATCTTCCATCGCATCAGCCTTTGCGTCGCCCTTTTCACGGACCGCTTGTGCATCGGCTTCCATTTTGTTTTCAGTGGCCGAATCCATGCCGTCGACTTTAGTGTCCGTGGCATTGGCGTTTTCTTCCATAGCGTCTGCTTGGACTTCAGCGTTCTCACGAACTGCATCAGCCTGATCTTCTTGCGCATTTTCCTTTGCTCCATCGCATGCACCAAGTGTGGCAAGCGACAAAGTAGCGGCGAGAATCATAATGGACTTTTTCATAGATATTTCCCTCTGTTCAAAGTTACCGGACGCTACCGCGACGTATGAAATTGACGATCGCCAATAGAACTACCGCGCCAAGGAACGATGCGATCAACGACCGGATGTCGAAGGCGCCGCTGGTGATGGGCGCCCCGCCGATAAGTGGTGTGATGATGAATCCGGCAAGGAAGGCACCTACAATGCCGACGATAATGTTCAGGAAAATGCCTTGTTGCCCGTCAGTGCGCATCACGATGCTCGCAAGCCAGCCCAAGATGCCGCCGACAACCAGAAGAATAATGATATTCATGTTCGTTCTCCCTTTCAGAGTGCGGGGAAAACAGTGCTCGTGCCAATTGGTTCCAACTGTGCGTCCAAGTCGTTCAGTTGCCCTGATTGGAAGGTATGAAGGGGAACGATGCCTCCCCCGACTTGTTAACATTCATTGAGCGAGCCCAAGTCACCAGGAAAGCGAACATCATGGCCAATGTAGATACGCCGAAAAAATCGACCAACAATAGTTCCAACGGATCCGCGCAAGGCACCGCAAGCAGTAGAAGCAAGCCGGGCCAAGCGTCGCGCCTGAAGGCTGCAACCAAATCCACCAAAACCCGGGACGGGCGTGCAAAAGGTCAATCCACATCGGGACTTCCATCTTGGTTTGGTAAGGTTGCCTCTGTCGTAGGTGCCGTCGTCGCCGTTGGCGCGGGGCTGTATGCCACCCGTAACCAGTGGTTACCGAAGGCTGAAGAGTGGAAGAATGAATTTTCCGCAGCGTTCGCAAATGACGAAACCGACCAAGAAAATTTCGATCAAACCCGCCCCGCCGGAGCTGATTTCATGCGGGATAATCCCGGTGACGATTGGGGCAAAGTTGACGATATGTCAGATGCATCGTTCCCCGCCAGCGACCCGCCATCGTTCAATCCGGGAACGGCAGGCTAAAACAAGCGGAAGGTCCAAGCAGCGCTGTTCGGTTCATCCGCCCAGCCCTGCTTGGTTTTTGACGTCCTATTTTGGATCGGTAACGGGGGTTCCCATCGGGGTTTCGCCCGGAAGGCTCCCCGGGAAATCGGTGTCGCCCTGATCCGGGGCTACTTCATCGGGCGAGATTCCCGGAACCTCATTCGGCGGGCTATATGGCTTCGGATAGGGATCGGCTGGATTTTTCATATTGGTTACATCACCCGAAAATAAACGATCATCAACGCGGTGATCGCAAGGATCGACGAGACGACCAGATTGCATCGCTGAAACATAACCACTGCCCCCCTGCTTTGTTCAACGAGAACTCGTCAAAGTAATCCCACACATAGCCCCAACATCAATATCCTTGCCCGAAAGCACAAAGCGCGGCACATCATGGCGATAGTCTTCAGGAGTATCTCATGAATTTCCAAGCCCTGTCTTTGATGAGCAGCGTTGCTCTCTTGGCGCTTTCGGCGCCGGCTTTTGCCCAGCTTTCAAAACCAGAAGCCAAGATGGCGGCAACCGTTGAAGCGGAATATGAACGCTCGATTGCCTTGCTTGAGCGGATGGTAAACCAGAACTCTGGAACAATGAACTTCGCTGGCGTGAAGACCGTCGGTGATATGATGCGGGCTGAACTGGAGCCGCTTGGGTTCAAGGTGGAATGGCTGGATATGTCCAAGGCGGGCCGCTCAGGACATTTGATCGCCACGAAGGCAGGCAAGAAGGGCACAAAGAAGCTTTTACTGATCGCACATCTCGACACCGTTTTTGAAGCTGATAGCCCCTTCCAGAAATTCGTCCGCAATGGCGATGAAGCCGTTGGCCCAGGCGCTGGTGACGACAAGGGCGGCATGGTCGTTATTGTGTCGGCTTTGCGTGCGATGCAGGCTGCAGGTACGCTGAAGGACGCGCATATCGAAATTCACATGACGGGTGATGAGGAAGACGCGGGCGACCCAATCGAAATTACCCGCGCGCCGTTAATTGCGGCGGGCAAGACCGCGGATGTCGCACTCGATTTCGAAGGACTGTCGATTGAAGGCGGCAAGGACATGGGCGTAATTGCGCGCCGGTCGTCGAACAGTTGGAAGTTGGAGGTTGCCGGCGTCACCGGGCATAGCTCGCTCATCTTTGATTCGACTTATGGCGATGGCGCAGCGTTTGAATTGGCGCGCATTATCCACCAATTCCGCACACAACTGCCTGAGCCGAACCTGACATTCAACGTCGGCTTGATTGCGGCGGGGCAAGAGGCAACCTTCGACAGTGACGGCGTCCGCGCAAGTGCCAAAGGTAAGACCAACATCATTCCGGGCATAGCCATAGCGCGCGGTGACTTCCGGACCTTATCCGAAGACCAAAGCGCGCGGGTCCGGCAGAAGATGCAGGCCATCGTTTCAGCATCTGCACCAAAGACCAGCGCCAAGATTAGCTTTGACCCCGGCGGCTATCCCGCCATGGCACCGACGGAGGGCAACAAGGCGTTGTTGGCACAACTGAACCATGTGAATCAGGATTTGGGGCTAGGCATCCAGCCCCCGCTTGATCCGTTGAAGCGCGGTGCAGGGGATATTAGCTTCGTCGCCAATGATGTTGACGGCCTCGTTGGCCTAGGTGTCTATAGCAAAGGCGATCACGCCCCCGGAGAGACAGTCGACCTTGCCAGCATCAAGAGGCAGGCACAGCGTGCAGCGATCTTGATGACACGCCTGTCGCGCGGAAAGGCGATGTGATTGGGAACGGCAGATTGAATAACTGAGCAGTCATTATCCTGAACTTGTTTCAGGGATAATGTTCAACGCTGGTTTGTTATCCTGAAATACGTACAGGATGGCGAACGGCTTGAGATTCAGGTTATACCCGCACCACTCGACCACTCGATAAGGCACAAAAAAGGCGGCGCATTTCTGCACCGCCTTTTTTAAATGTCGTTTTAACGGAAGGTTCGGTAACTACCGACCCTCACGCGCAGCCTTGCCGAAGACGCGGTATTGTTCGTTGCCGACGAAACCGAACTTCGTGATTCCACTACGCTTTACCGAAACCAGAGCCTTATCAACGGTGTCATACGGCGCCGTTGGGGCTGGTTGGAACTGAAGCTCGGGCTCAGGATTCATTGAAGTCGTCCGGACCAGATACTGTTCCATCTGCTGAATCGAAACCGGCGTGCCGTTCACATTGCCGGTGAACAGGCTGTCGCCCACACGCC
>CALDKP010000179.1 GCA_937898535.1 uncultured Sphingomonadales bacterium
TAGCTGAGGTTGATTGACTAGCTATCCGTCATCCAAACAGATAAACCTTCCCGTCCCCGTCCTATTTTCAATAAAATTATCGGATGAAGTAGCCGACAATCTTCCATTGCTCGCCGTCATGGATGAGAACGACAGTTTCGACTGCACTCGCCTTGTTCCTAAACGCTGTACTGTATGTTAAAACACCGTACTCGCCGTCGGGAGCACCCGGCAATGTCGTCGTTTTTGTGACGCCAAGAATATGTCGAGAGATGACGGCTCCGAGAGGCTCACGAACGGCTTGGGCTGTTTTTGCCCATTGCTCCTGCGTTAAGTTTGATTGGAATAGTTTTCCTGTACCTTCCCAGCTTTCATTCCAGTTTTTGGCATCTAGTTGTTTGAGCCAGTCGTTCGCTGCTGCCACCTCAGGGGTGACAGCATCAGGAGAAGCTATCGCTGGAGCGCTTAGGGTCACTAAGGCTAAGGCGGCGGCTTTCATCATCGGGTTTCCTAAAGTTTGACGAATGCTATTTTAAGATGTTCTTACATCAGTATCGTTTTCAACGAAAGTGTATCCAAAGTGTACACCGAATATCTCACGTGAAATAATATTCATATTTTTCAATGATATAATGGCCATATTTGGCGCACCCAAGAGGATTCGAACCTCTGGCCTCTGCCTTCGGAGGGCAGCGCTCTATCCAGCTGAGCTATGGGTGCAGTGGCGGTCGGTTAGCAGGCGGAGCGGCATCGCGCCAAGTTTTTTTTGGGCAGCTCCACTTTTTTACCAAGGGCGCGGTTTCGCTGCGGATAGAAGCTATCATTGTGCCCTTGGATTTGCCCGGTGGCGCGATATGTGTGCTGCCCGAAGCTAATGGCTGGATAACTCAAAAACGCGATGCTACGGCGAGCGCATGCAAAACCAATTTGAATTGACGGACGATCAGATCGCCATCCAAGACATGGCGCGCAAATTCACGGCAGACGCGATTACGCCTTTTGCTGCCGAATGGGATGAAAAGTCGCATTATCCGGTCGATGTCTGGAAAGCAGCCGGCGAGCTTGGCTTTGGCGCCATTTACGTGTCCGAAGAATCGGGCGGCACTGGCCTTGGACGGTTGGAAGCTGCGCTGATCATGGAGGCGATGGCTTATGGCTGCCCCGCCACAAGTGCCTTCATTTCCATCCACAATATGGCTGCGTGGATGATCGATTGCTTTGGTAGTGCGGAGCTTAAGGCGCGTTATTTGCCTGACCTTGTGTCGATGGAGAAAATCGCCAGCTATTGCCTGACGGAACCCGGCAGCGGGTCGGACGCGGCAGCGCTGAAGACAAGCGCGCGGCGCGATGGTGAATATTATGTCCTAAATGGCACGAAGCAGTTTATCTCGGGCGCGGGTTATAATGACGTCTATGTTGTCATGGTCCGGACAGGCGAAGAAAAGACCAAGGGTGTCACCTGCCTTGTTGTCGACAAGGACACGCCCGGATTGGGCTTAGGTGCGCCCGAGAAAAAGCTTGGCTGGAATGCGTCGCCCACCGCGCAGGTGATATTTGAAGATTGCCGCGTGCCGGTGGCCAACCGCGTTGGCGCGGAAGGTGATGGTTTCCGCTTTGCCATGATGGGCTTGGACGGCGGACGCTTGAACATCGGGGCTTGCTCGCTCGGTGGTGCGCAGCGTTGTCTGGATGAGGCGATTGCCTACACCAAAGAGCGGCAGCAATTTGGTCAACCCGTCGCCGATTTTCAGAATACGCAATTCATGCTCGCCGACATGGCCACCGATTTGGAAGCCGCGCGTGCGTTGCTCTACATCGCTGCGGCCAAGGTCACTGCGAACGCACCGGACAAGTCCCGCTTTTCGGCGATGGCGAAGCGGCTATCGACCGACAGCGGAAGCGAGATCGTGAACAAAGCGCTGCAGCTTTTCGGCGGCTATGGCTATTTACGCGATTATCCCATTGAGCGTTTCTGGCGCGACTTGCGGGTGCATTCGATTTTGGAAGGCACCAATCAAGTTATGCGCATGATTATTGGCCGGGATTTGTTACGCCAATGACCGATGATATCCTACTTAAGGTCGAAGGACATGCGGGTTTCATTAGCTTGAACCGGCCATCGGCGCTCCACGCGCTGACATTGCCGATGGTGCATGCCATGACGCAGGCATTGCTGGCATGGCGGGACGATCCTGCGGTGAAGTGCGTGGTTATTGATCATGCCGACGGGCGCGGTTTTTGCGCAGGCGGCGACATCGCCTTTTTGCGCAATTCGGCGATTAATGATGGCGGCGTGTCGGGCCTAAAATTCTTCCACGACGAATATCAGCTTAACCATTTGCTGATTAATTATCCCAAGCCGATTGTGGCGTTCATGGACGGTATCTGTATGGGTGGCGGCGTTGGTATCAGCCAACCGGCCCGTTTCCGCGTGGCGACCGAGAACACAAAATTTGCCATGCCTGAAACAGGCATTGGTTTGTTTCCGGATGTCGGGGGTGGATGGTATCTTTCGCGGCTTGAGGGACGCGTTGGCCAGTTTCTGGCACTTACCGGCGCGCGTATCGCAGGTGCAGGCTGTCTCTCGCTTGGGCTGGCGACACATTATCTGACGAGCAATGCTCTTGCCGAGGCGAAGTCGCGGATCGCGACCGAGGATGTCGACCGGATTGATGGCATATTGGGAACCTTGTCGGTAACGCCGCCAGATTCCAAAATCGTTGAGACATTATTTCAGATCAACCGCCATTTTGCGTCTGATAGGCTAGAGGATATTCTCGCAAGCTTGGAAGGCGATGATAGCGATTGGGCGATGAAAGAGCTGGCGACTTTGCGGACCAAAAGCCCGCAAACCTGCAAAGTTGCATTGCGCCAATTGGCCGAGAGCCTGAAGCTCACCGACTTTGCCGATAACATGGCCATGGAATATCGTATCGCCAGCCGCGTGCTTGTGCGCCCCGACTTTGCTGAAGGCGTGCGGGCCGTGATCGTGGATAAAGACAATAGCCCCAAATGGGATCCCGCGACAGCCGAAGGCGTTACGGACGCGCTTATCGATGCAATTTTTGCCCCATTACCCGCACAAGAAGAATGGAAGCCTCTATGAGCTACGAAACGATATTGGTCGAACAACGCGGTGCGGTGACGCTCATCACGCTGAACCGGCCACAGGCGTTGAACGCGTTGAATAGCCAAGTGTTGGCGGACCTCATTGCTGCATTTGCTGAATTCGATGCCGACGACAGCCAACGTTGTGCTGTGCTGACCGGCAGCGAGAAGGCATTTGCTGCGGGCGCCGATATCAAGGAAATGCAAAGCCAGTCCTTTGCGGACATGTATGGCGGAAATTTCTTCGCAGGCTATGACCGCGTTACCGCGACCCGCAAGCCATGGATTGCGGCGGTGAACGGCTTTGCGCTTGGTGGTGGCTGCGAACTTGCCATGATGGCCGATTTCATCATTGCCGGTGACAATGCAAAATTCGGGCAACCTGAAATCAAACTTGCGGTCACCCCCGGCATGGGCGGTTCGCAACGGCTAACGCGTGCGATTGGCAAGGCCAAGGCCATGGAAATGTGCCTGACAGGCCGGATGATGGATGCACATGAGGCCGAACGTTCTGGGTTGGCAGCGAAGGTCGTTCCCGCGGCAGAGCTGGTCGACGAAGCCATCAAGACCGCAACCGCGATCGCGGCCATGGCGCCATTGGCTGCGCTGGCATGCAAAGAAATGGTCAACGCCGCATTCGAAACGACGTTGCAGCAAGGCGTTATGTTCGAACGCCGCCTGTTCCATGGCCTATTTGGTACGGAAGATCAGAAAGAGGGCATGGCCGCTTTTGTTGAGAAGCGTCCCGGGAATTGGACAGGGAAGTAGGGCTTCAGTCGCGGGATAAAATCCGACCGCCGCTATTTGCCGCTAACTTTCTCTATCTGCTGAAACTTGCCAAGGCCGCATCCTGCACCTTCATACAGTCGGCCGCCTTGGTCGTGCAAAACATGCACAATATCGACGCTGCACAATTGGTTGATGGACGAGCGGTAGGAAAAACGCTCCTCGAATTTCAAACCGGGGCAGCTTTGTGGCAGGGTGTTGCGATAGGTCTTGCCGCCCGCCATGCGAAAATCGATGTTGCGGCTATCGATGACTTTCGTTGACCGTATCTGCGATATCGTGACGCAGCTTTTTGGCTCGCCCACCGCTCTGACGGGTTCGGGCGCTTTATCGCGGGAAAGTGCAATTGCGCCGCCGCCCGAAAGCAAAGCAACGGCAGGAATGATCAGCAGTATTTTACGCATAATTGCTCTCCAATATCACGCGGCCGGTTTAACGGGGTCAGTCTGAACTGTAGCTGACTTGATTTTGGGCGGCGCTGTTTTTGGTTTGAAGCGGCACAGGTCCGCTACCGGACAACGCCAACATTCCGGCGTGCGCGCCTTGCAGATATATCGACCATGCAGGATCAGCCAATGATGCGCGCCAACGCGGAACGGTTGCGGTGTTTTCTTGTCGAGCGCCTTTTCAACGGCCAGTACGGTTTTGCCCGGCGCGATTCCGGTCCGGTTGCCGACACGGAAGATATGCGTATCGACGGCAAAGGTCTCTGCGCCGAAAGCGGTATTCATCACGACATTTGCCGTCTTGCGTCCAACGCCGGGCAAAGCCTCAAGCGCGTCCCGGTCGGCAGGGACTTCGCCTGCATGGTCGCGGACCAAAATCTCGGACAGGGCAATCACGTTTTTGGCTTTGTTGTTATACAGCCCAATGGTTTTGATATGCGCCTTCAGCCCTTCTAGCCCCAACGCCACCATCTGCGCGGGCGTCTTAACCTCCGCAAACAACGCCTTGGTGGCTTTGTTCACGCCAACATCGGTTGATTGGGCGGAGCAGGTGACAGCAACAAGCAACTGATAGGCATTGCCATATGCGAGCTCGGTTTCCGGCGCAGGATTTTCCTCCGCGAGGCGACGGTAAAATTCGAAGATATCTGCCTTTTTCAAAGACCAAGCACTTCCTGCATCGTGAACCGACCGGCTTTTTGGCGCGTCAGCCATGTTGCGGCTTTTACCGCCCCGCGCGCGAATATCGCGCGGGTTTCAGCGCGATGGACCAGCTCGATCCGTTCATGTTCGGATGCGAAAATGACATGATGGTCACCCGCGACGCTGCCGCCGCGTAAGGATGCAAAGCCAATGTCGCCCGCTTTGCGTGCGCCGGTGATGCCATCGCGGCCACGGTCGCTATGTTGCTTGAGATCGATGCCGCGTCCGCTGGCGGCGGCTTCGCCCAGCAGCAGGGCGGTGCCAGATGGCGCATCGACCTTATGCCGGTGATGCATTTCCAATATTTCGATATCCCAATCGTCGCCCAATTGGCGTGCGGCCTGCTGCACGAGCGCTGAAAGCATGGTCACGCCCAAGGATGTATTGCCCGTCTGCAAAACCGGAATATCGCGCGCTGCGTCATCAATCAGAAAATGGTGGCGTTCCTCCAGTCCGGTGGTGCCAATGACAATCGGTTTGCCCGCAGCAACGCATGCATCAAGGTTCGCCTCGATCGCATGTGGGCTAGAAAAATCGACGAGTACATCGCAGGATGCAACCAAAGCGGCAAGATCATCGCCTTTGTCGACGCCGCCAGCATATTCCTGACCATCTGCTGCAATTGCGTCGACCAGAGCCTGCCCCATGCGGCCCGCGCTGCCAATGATACCTATTTTCATAACCGTCATCCTGATTTTGTTTCAGGGTCTTACTATATTAAGGAGCCGAAACAAGTTGTGCTGTGTTCGACGTTGGCCGCAGCGGGACGGTGAAGGAATGAATGTGAACCGAGACATTAAGAACATCGTGATCCTGACGGGGGCGGGGGTCAGCGCGGAGAGCGGTATTGATACGTTCCGGAGCGTGGGTGGATTGTGGGAACAGCATAAGGTTGAAGATGTCGCCACGCCGGAAGCTTTTGCCCGCGACCCAGACCTTGTGCTGCGTTTCTACGATATGCGCCGCGAACGTATTCAGCAGGTGGAGCCAAATGCCGCGCATGTCGCGCTGGCGCGGCTCGATGCGGAATGGAGCGGCAATTTGCTTTTGGTGACACAGAATGTCGATGATTTGCACGAACGGGCAGGGACCAAACGCTTGCTGCATATGCATGGGGAGCATCTGAACGCGTGGTGCACCGCTTGCGATACACGCCATGGCTGGCGCGGCACATTGATTGACCGACCGGCCTGTCCATCGTGCGGCATATCTGGCCAATTGCGGCCTGATATCGTTTGGTTCGGCGAAATGCCTTACCGCATGGATGAGATCTACCACGCACTGAACCGCGCTGATTTGTTCGTCAGTATCGGAACGTCAGGCGCAGTCTATCCCGCCGCCGGTCTTGTGCGTGAAGCACGTCAAAACGGCATAGCCACATTGGAGCTGAACCTTGAGCCGTCGCATGGCAGTTCTTGGTTCAATGAATCGCGCCATGGCCCGGCGACGGAGCTTGTTCCAAAATGGGTGGAGGAGCTCTTAGGCGGTTAAGCCGCCGCAGCTGGAGCAGGCCGGATCTTTGGGCAGTTTGATGGACCGCATCGATGGGGTCAGTCCGTCGAACAGGTGCAGCTTGCCCTGCTGCGGCTCTCCAAAGCCCGTCAGCGCGCGGATTGCCTCCATCGCTGCGAAGCTACCCATAAGCCCGCACATCGCGCCCAGAACGCCTTGTGTGGCGCAATCGTCGCAATCATCGGGGTCGTGGGCATCACCGACGAAGCAGCGATAGCATGGCGCGTCTGCCTGCCATCCTGTGAAGGTGCCAATCTGTCCGTGAAACTGCCCAATCGCGGCGCTGACCAACGGCACCTTTGCCGCAAGACACAGGTCATTGACGATCAGGCGCGTGGTGAAATTGTCGCTGCCATCGATCACAACATCGACGCCCGCCAATATGTCGGTGCCGGTGTCTTTGCCAATCCGCTGCTTAAGGGCGTTGAAGGTGATATCGGGGTTTAGCCGTGCCGCTGCCGCGCCTGCCGCTTCCACCTTGGCAGTGCCGATATCATGGTCGCTGTATAAAATTTGACGCTGGAGATTGGACAGCGCCACAACATCATCATCGACAACGCTGATCGTTCCGACGCCCGCTGCCGCAAGATATTGGATTGCCGGACAGCCAATGCCGCCCGCGCCAATGAGCAGGACATGGCTCGACAATAATTTGCTTTGACCCGCGCCGCCAATATCCCGCAACACAATGTGGCGGGCATAACGGTCAAGCTGTTGATCGCTAAGCGTCATACGCCTGTTGAGCCGAAACCCCCAGCGCCGCGCACGGTTTCGTCAAGGTCATCCACCTCGACCAAATGGCCCTGGGTAACAGGTGCCACCACAATCTGTGCAATCCGGTCGCCTTTGTTGATCATGAAATCATCTTCGCCCAAATTGGCCAAAATGACCTTCACTTCGCCGCGATAATCGCTGTCGATGGTTCCGGGTGTGTTGAGGCAGGTGATCCCATGCTTCAGCGCAAGGCCCGAACGCGGGCGCACCTGCACTTCATATCCGTCGGGAATGGCAAAGGCGAAGCCGGTTGCGACGGCATGGCGCTTGCCCGCGCGTAGGTTCAGGCTTTCGGCGGCGCAAATGTCCATGCCAGCCGCGCCCGATGTCGCATATGCGGGCAAAGCCAAGCCCGCGCCATGGTTCAGGCGCTTGACGCGCACTTCAACTTTTTGCGAGCTCATCGGCGACCTTCTCCATCAATTTTCGTGCGATAACGTCCTTGGGGCTTTCCAGCCAGCTATCAACGCCTGCCTTCGTTACGATGTGAAAGGCGTTGTTCTCACCGCCCATGACATCGCCTGACACATCGTTGGCGACAATCCAGTCACAGCCTTTCTTGGCAAGCTTGGCCTGCGCATGGGCAATGATATTTTCGGTTTCTGCGGCAAAGCCGGTCACGAGTTTCGGACGCTGTTTGTGCATGGCCAGACTTGCAAGGATGTCCGGGTTTTCGGTCAATGCGAGCGGCGGAATGGCATAGCCATCCTTCTTGATCTTCTGGTCCGGTGCTTGCGCGGCGCGCCAGTCGGCGACAGCGGCAACCATGATTGCGGCGTCGACGGGCAGGGCTTTCTCAACCTCGGCCTGCATCTCCAGCGCGGTTTCAACATCAATGCGCAAGACACCGGACGGCGTCGGCAGATGCACGGGGCCAGCTATCAGTATAACCTCAGCCCCCAGATCAGCTGCAGCGGCCGCAATGGCAAAGCCCTGACGTCCCGACGAGCGGTTGGCGATGTAGCGCACAGGATCGATCGCCTCATGCGTTGGTCCAGCGGTCACAAGAACGCGTTTGCCAAACAACGGACGGTGATCGACATCGGCAAAATCGGGTTGCGCGGTAAGCGGCGTCGCGCTTGGCATCGTGGTCGGCGAACGACCCGACGCCAGTTGCGTATTGAAGGGCACGCCCAGCATGCTGCAAATCTGTTCGGCAACGGCGGGCGGTTCGGGCAGGCGGCCCGGGCCGAATTCGCCGCACGCCATGGCCCCTTCATCGGGGTTCATGATGTGCACGCCATCGGCGCGCAGCTGCGCCAAGTTGCGCTGTGTCGCGGGATGGTTCCACATGCGGACATTCATCGCCGGAACCGCCAGAACGGGTTTGTCCGTGGCGAGCAAAATCGTGGTCGCCAAATCATCAGCAATGCCCGCGGCCATCTTGGCAAGGATATTGGCAGTGGCGGGACAAATCACCACAAGGTCGGCCTGACGGCTGAGCTGAATATGCCCGATTTCGCGTTCTTCCTTCAGGTCGAACATGTCGCCATATACTTGGTCTTCGGTCATGACGCCCATCGAAAGCGGCGTGACAAATTCGGCCGCACTTTTCGTCATCACCGCGCGTACGGCAACACCCTGACGCTTCAGCAAGCGCACAAGTTCAAGCGCTTTGTAAGCAGCGATGCCGCCACTGACGATCAGAAGGATGCGTTTTTCACTCATCAGCTCAATCCCGCTGCCCACATGCCTGCGGCACCAATGGCGCCTGCGAGTATGGCCACTATCATGTAGCGCCAGCCGTTGCTTTTGCCATTACGTTCCCAAATCAGCTGCACGGGCGGAAGCGGGGGTGGTTCCGGCGCGCCGCCCTTGCGGGGAAGTTGTTCGTCCAAGCGGCGAATGAGGTCGGGTATCATCTGCAAGGTTTCGGCTTGCTTGCGGATACCATCGGCGAGCATGGCTTCGGGGCCAAGCTCTCCGCGAATCCATTCGCGCACATAGGGTGCGGCGACATCCCACATGTTGATGCTTGGGTTAAGCGAGGTCGCAATGCCTTCGACCATGACCATCGTCTTTTGCAGCAACAGCAAATGCGGCTGCGTCTGCATGTCAAAGTCGCGGGTGATGGCGAACAGGCTGTCGAGCATTTGCCCGACCGACAATTCGCTCACGGGTTTGCCGCGTGTCGGTTCGCCAACAGCGCGCAACGCTGTCGCGAATTCATCGACATTATGATAGCTCGGCACATATTGCGCTTCGAAATGGATTTCGGCGACGCGCTGATAATTGCCGGTGGTCAATCCGTAGAGGATTTCTGCAAGCCAAAAACGCGCCTGCCGGTTGATGCGGCCCATGATGCCGAAATCGATGGCGACAATCGTGCCGTCTGCTTGGACGAATAAATTGCCCTGATGCATGTCGGCATGGAAGAAGCCTTCCGAAATCGCCTGCCGCAAAAATGTCAGCACGAGCTTCTCGGCCATTTTGTTCAGATCGTGGCCAGCGGCTTTTAACGCATCGATATCAGCGATCTTGACGCCATCGACCCATTCAAGTGTGAGCACGCGGCCAGATGTCCGGTCCCAGTCAATAGCGGGGATCATATAGCCGTCGACGGCGACCATGGCATCTTTCAACTCTGACGCGCTCGCGGCTTCGCGGCGCAAATCGAGTTCGCGCAACGTCCAGCGTTTGAGATTGGCGATGACAAGCTGCGGTCGCAAGCGCGCAGCTTCGCCGCCCAATGCCTCCAGATGCGCTGCGGCCCATTCATAGGTTTCGATGTCGCGCGCAAATTGTTCGCGAATGCCGGGACGAAGGACTTTGACGGCGACGTCCGTCCCGTCGGTTGTTCGGGCACGGTGCACCTGCGCGATGGAGGCTGCGCCTACGGGGACCGGGTCGATATATTCAAACAGCGCTGCAGCGGGCTTATTTAAGCTGCTGTCGATCTGTGCGTACACCAGATCGAACGGTGCTGGTGGAAGCTGATCCTGAAGCGACAGCAGATTGCGCGCCGCTTCCTCACCGATGATATCAGGACGGGTGGCAAGCGTTTGCCCAAGCTTAATGGCCGCAGGGCCAATGGCGCGAAAGGCACCGGCATAATCGGGCACCTTGGGCTGACGCGTTCCGATGCGCGCGATACGGCAAAGGCGTTTGACTTGCGGCGGCGTGTTCCGGTCAGCTTCGATCGCGCGCAGCGCGCCGTGCCGCGCAAGAATGCGGCCCCATTTGAGCAAACGGAAAATATGGGTTGCGGGACGTGTCATCAGCGCGGAAGTTAAACCTTCCAGCCGCTATGAATGGCTACAAGTCCGCCCAAAATGGGTTCTACCTTCGTTTGCACAAAGCCTGCTTCGCCAATCATGCGTTTAAAGCTTTGCATGTCGGGGAAGCGGCGGATCGATTCGACGAGATATCGATAGCTGTCTTCATCACCCGCGATGGCTTTGCCAAGCTTGGGGACGAGCTTGTCCGAATAGACGTCGTAAATTTGTGCGAGGCCAGGCCATTCAACGGTCGAAAATTCGAGGCAGAAGAAACGGCCACCATAACGCAGCACACGATGTGCCTCGCGCAGTGCCTTGGGAATGTCGGTGACGTTGCGGATGCCGAACGCAATTGTGTAGGCATCAAAATGCGCATCGGGAAAGCTGAGCGTTTCGGCATTTTGGGGGGACCAGATCAGGCTGTCGATCCCGCGCTTCATCGCGCGCTCCATACCGACGTCCAACATGTCTTCATTGATGTCGGATACGGTGACCTGCGCGCCGGATTTTTCCATACGGAACGCGATGTCGCCCGTTCCGCCCGCCATATCGAGGATATCTTCGCCCTCGCGCGGCTTCACACGGCGCACAAAGGTGTCTTTCCACAACCGGTGCATGCCGCCGGACATCGCATCATTCATAATGTCATATTTGCGCGCGACATTGGAAAAGACGCCGCCTACGCGTTTTGTCTTTTCTTCAGGGCTAACCTGTTCATAGCCAAAGGATACCGTATCATTCATTCTGCTGCCCCTAGCCGATTGTTGCGTCAGCCGCAAAGGCTGTTAGGTGCAAAACGATATGCCAGAATTACCTGAAGTGGAAACCACAGTCGCCGGCCTGCGTTCGGTGCTCGAAGGCGAGATTATCGTCCGCGCGGAACCGCGCCGTGCGGACTTGCGTTGGCCCATCCCGGTCGATCTGCGTCAGCGGCTGACGGGCGCGCGAATCGATACGCTTGGGCGGCGCGCCAAATATGGCCTTATCCATACCGATCGTGAGGATACGCTGATATTCCATTTGGGCATGTCCGGACGATGGCGTGTTGATCCTGCGGAAATCGAAAAGCATGACCATTTCATTCTGGAAACAGCCAGCGGTCGGATAGTCGCGTTGAACGACCACCGCCGTTTTGGTTCGCTCGATATTATCGATTCGGGCCAATTAGATAGCTATCGCTTTTTTGAAAAAATGGGGCCGGAGCCTTTGTCGTTGGCATTTGATGCACATGTGTTGCGGACGGCGCTGCACGACCGCAAAGCCCCTATTAAGGCGATGTTGCTCAACCAGAATATCGTCGCAGGCTTGGGCAATATCTATGTGTGTGAGGCGCTGCACATGGCGGGCATTGATCCGCGGGCGCCAGCCAGCTCGATTAGCAAGCCGCGGCTTGTCCGGCTTGTTGCGGCGATCAAAGAGGTGTTGACGGCGGCCATCGCGGCTGGCGGATCGACCTTGCGTGACTTTGCCGCACCCGACGGGGAACTGGGCTACTTTGCCAAGGATTGGCGCGTCTATGGCCGCGAAGGCCAGGACTGCGTTTGCGGAACGCCGGTTCAACGGCGCGTTGATTCGGGGCGCTCGACCTTTTTCTGCGCGAAATGTCAGCGATAGTGCGGTATTTCGAGGTTGACGAATCTGTTGGGCAGGGTTAAGGGCCGCTCCTTCAACGGACGTGTTTCATAAAGACGTCTCCGCAAATATCGAAATTCGAGGATAAAAATGGCCAATACGCCGCAAGCAAAAAAGCGTATCCGTCGCAATGCGCGTCGCACCGAAGTTAATGGCGCACGCGTCAGCCGCATCCGTACCTTTATCAAAAAGGTCGAGTCGGCGATTGAACTCGGTGACAAGTCGGCAGCCGCTGCTGCACTCGCTGCTGCACAGCCTGAACTGGCGCGTGGCGTATCCAAGGGCGTTCTGCATAAGAACACAGCATCGCGCAAATTTGGTCGCCTCACAAAGGCGGTTGGTGGTCTCGCCTAACCCATCGTTTAAAGGCTGGCTGGTTCAGTCTTAAAATTTGAAACCCGCCGTAATCCCGGCGGGTTTTTTATTGCCCACTGTCGCAAAGGCAAAGCAGACGGATTTCCCGCGATTCGGAAGATATCCACAGGTATGTAGATGAAAAAGTAAGTAAAAACAGATACTTACAAATTAATCAACGCATTTGCTTGGCTGCCGCCGAGTCAATGCCATTTATTTCAGTTTTTTTGCAGTGCCGCTCTTGATCGACTCGTTTCGAGAGGTCTAAGAAACGTTTTCCAGCAACGCATGACGACAGTCGGGCAGTGCTTCACATGAAGAATTGGACGGGGTGACCGCTGCATTTGGCAACAGATGCACAGGGTTCGTTTGTTCGGTTGGCATGTGGGTAGATAGCAAGCGGTTGTGTTGACCTGGTTGGGGTGGAAAATTGGGGGCAGGCACGTTGGCCGAAGATAAATCAGTATCGCACATCACATTAGATCAACCACATGGCGAAAACGCCGGCCTGACGTTGAAATCCCGTTTTGATGCCGATTGGCAGACAATCTCATCCGGCTTGCGCCGCGATTTGGGCGCGCAAGTATATGGGCAATGGATTCGCTCTATCAGTCTTGGTGACTTTTGTGATCTGACGGGTACGCTCGAGCTTCTTTTGCCCTCCGATTTTTCCGCAAGCTGGGTGTCTGATCATTACGCAGATCGCTTGCGCTTGGCTTGGGCGAGCACCAATGGCAGCGTAAAGCAGCTTAAGATCCGTACACGCCCCGGTGCACCACGCGTCGAATTGCTCCGTGCATCCACAAACGCGGAACGCATTGTCGCGCAAGCTGCGAACGACGCTCTGCCGCCACGTTCGGCACTTGATCCGCGGATGACATTTGCGAATTTCGTTAGATCGGAA
>CALDKP010000180.1 GCA_937898535.1 uncultured Sphingomonadales bacterium
GGCCACAAGATAAACGCCGAACTCGCCCTTGGGCGCCTCGACGGCGGCGTAAACCTCGCCGGCGGGCACGTGGAAGCCTTCGGTGTAGAGCTTGAAGTGGTGGATCAGCGCTTCCATCGAGCTTTTCATCTCGGCGCGCTTGGGGGGGACGACCTTGCGGTCGTCGCTCGCCACCGGGCCATCGGGCATCTCGGCGAGGCACTGCTTCATGATGCGCGCGGACTGGCGCACTTCCTCGACGCGGACCATGAACCGGTCGTAGCAATCGCCACGCGTGCCGACAGGAATGTCAAAATCCATTTTGGCATACACGTCATATGGCTGGCTCTTGCGGATATCCCACGGGATGCCCGCGCCACGGATCATTGGTCCTGAAAAGCCCCATTTGATCGCGTCTTCTTTGGAGACGATCGCGATATCAACGTTACGCTGTTTGAAAATACGGTTGTCGACAACCAATGACATCGCATCTTCAAACAGACGCGGCATACGATCATCAAGCCATTCGGCGATATCGGTCAAAAGCTTTAACGGCACATCCTGATGCACACCGCCGGGGCGGAACCACGCCGCATGCATACGCGCGCCGCTCGCCCGCTCATAAAACGCCATGCAGTCTTCGCGGATTTCGTAAAGCCATAAAGGCGGCGTCATCGCACCAACATCGATAATGTGGTGCGCGATGTTCAGCGTATGGTTTTTGATACGCGTCAATTCGGCGAACAATACACGCAGATATTGCGCGCGGATGGGCACTTCGAGATCCAGCAGCTTTTCGACAGCCAGAACATAGCTATGCTCCATCGCCATCGGCGACGCATAATCCAAGCGATCAAAATAAGGCAAAGCCTGCAGATAGGTTTTATACTCAATCAGCTTTTCAGTACCGCGGTGCAACAGGCCGATATGCGGGTCTAGGCGCTCAACGATTTCACCATCGAGTTCCATGACCAGACGCAGAACGCCGTGCGCTGCAGGATGCTGCGGACCAAAGTTGATCGTATAGTTTTGGATGACTTCATCGCCAGTTGTCGGGGCGAGATCTTGCTGCATGCTCATGCTTTGTCTCCCGTCGCCTTTGGCTTGCGCGCTGTCCGCTTTACCGCTTCTTTGTTCGCAGCCTTACCCGCACCGGTTTGCGCGGCAGTGTCCGTCGTCTTGGGCGTTGGTTTCACGGGATCTTTTTTGACTACTTCAGCAGCCTTCTGCTGCGCTGCGCCCTCACCGGTTTTTTCGTCGCCGGGCAGAACATAATCTGCACCTTCCCATGGCGAGAGGAAGTCGAAGTTGCGGAAATCTTGCGCCAGTTGGACCGGCTCATATTTCACGCGCTTTTCTTCTTCAGAATACCTTAGCTCAACATAGCCGGACAGCGGGAAATCCTTACGCTGTGGATGTCCTGAGAAACCATAATCGGTCAAAATACGGCGGAGATCGGAATTGCCCGAAAACAGCACGCCATACATGTCGAACACTTCACGCTCCAACCATCCGGCAACAGGCCAAATACCGGTCACAGATGGGACCGCATCATCTTCATTGGTGGCCAAATGCACGCGAATACGGTGGTTTTTGGTCAGGCTGAGAAGGCAATAGTTGCACTCGAACCGCTCGGCCCGATCGGGGTAGTCGGCCCCGGCGATCTCCATCAGCTGCTGGTATTCGTGGGCATCACGCAGCGAGCGCAGCACGTTCTCGATCTCGCCGCGCGCCACGGTGAGCACGACTTCGCCATGCTCTTCCTTG
>CALDKP010000181.1 GCA_937898535.1 uncultured Sphingomonadales bacterium
AGGCGGTACGTCGCGCCGACTTGTCCTGTGCCTATGGCGTGCGATTCAACGGATATGACCTTGGCATCATAGCCATTTTTATGCAGCTGCTCCGTCAACCAGGCGGGGGTCATATCGGCCAGACTGGGGATTGCATCAATCATTGAAGATACTCTTCAGACCCAGCGGTTCATAAGCACCAAGGATCAACTGTTCGAGAATGCCTATACCTATGTGACTTTCGCTACCGAGCGTCATGGTAACGCGAGAGACGGCCTGTATGTGGAGATGATCAGCGCGGCCTGCTTCAACGGTCGTCAGGTCAATATCTTCGCGCGCTACAGTTAATGCACCCTTCCAACCACCATGCGGCCATTCCGGGTGGCCGTAGCCGATGCCGCGCATGAGAAAAGCCGTACCCGGTTCAAAGACGGCCGTGACATGTCGCCCATCTGGGAATTCTGCTTTCAGGACGGCCTGTTCCGCGTGACGCCAGCCGGGCTTAAGCGTGACCGCCATTTCGCACGCGTCGCTTTCCAACATTTCATGCGCAGCTGCGCCGTCCGGGCACCATACCGCCCGGATATTCCAGTGTCGGCCCTGCGCATCATCATTCACATGAAAATAGAGTGCGCCATCCTGAAAATTCACGGGGCTCCACAGCCAGTAGAACTGGGGGATAGTTTGCGGGACGGTGGGCTGTGGGTCGCTGGCGCCAATGGGGCGGATACCCCAACTGCGATCACGCGTACCAACAGCGCCGTCGATATCCCGCCGAATGCCATCTACTTCAATCCAGCCCTGCCAATGCCCGTTTTGCGTCATGCGGGTATAATCCATAAAGGTCCGCGGCCCGATCCTTCGGGTGAAGCGCGGCTCTTCAACCGGGAATGCTCGGCCAACAAAGGTCAGATTGGCGGAGATTCCTTCATGGTTGTCGACGACAACACGCAACGATTTAAGTGGTTCGAGTATCTCAATGGTGATGGGCCCGACGGTGAGATCCATCCGTTCCATATCCAATAGGCGGGAGGCATGAACGCAATGTTGGACATCGCCTCGGATGCAGGAAAAATGCGCATCGGCAACATTAAGGTGCGGATAAACCCCAAAGGCGATCGCGAAAAAGTCGCTGCCATCTGACGTATAGCCGTTAAAGAAATACCGGTCGTAAAAGTTCCTGTCTGTCCCGGAATATGCGATGGGCTCAGGTGTCTGGTGAATCGGATATTCGTCGCCTTTAGTGAGCATCAGCCTGCCTCCTCCCTATAATCTTTTGGCGTTTCTGGGCAGGACGTCGTTTTCCAGAAGGATGCAATCCTCGTATGCACCGCTCTCAGGCTGGAATTGTGAGTTCAAATACAACCTGATTTCCGTCCACTACACGATAGCCAAGATCGCCTTTATGCATTTCCGCGACTTTTCTAACGATGTATAATCCTAATCCGGACCCTTGGTAGTTGCTATCAACGCCCCGCCTATTCAGCTGGAATATGTCGGCGTTCAGCATTGAAGGATCGATGAGTTCATTTTTCACGCGGATGACAACTGCCAGTTTTTCTTCATCGGTCACCAGTTCGAACAATATTGATGAGTTGGATGGAGAATATTTGAGGGCATTTTCAAGCAGATTGCGGATTGCCAGGCGCAAAACAATAGGGTCAGCATCGGTGTAGATTACCGGCTCTTCCAACCTCGTGTAAATCCGATCGCGCTGTAACGGGTCTAGGTCCATGAGCGCGAGTTGGGACACATTACACAAATCAGTCGGGCAAAGTTGTATTGGTCGCCCCTCGGTGATCAAGGTTGCGCCTAAAATTGAGTTGGATATCGAAAGCACAATGGAATTCAACGTTGACTGGGCGTTCGCCACATTCCGTTGAACGGTCTCGGGCGCTGTCTGTGCGCGCCCTAATTGGTCACCAACTGCTTGCAACGCGGCCTGCGCAGTATTGAGCGGCTGGCGCACTTCATGGGTTAGCATTTTGAGAAGATGATAACGTTCCGCTGCAAGCGCAGTGCTCAGTAGCTCTTTCTGCTTCGTCTTTTCTATATTTGTTTGGAGCCGGCTATTCCTGCGCAATTGCAAAAATTGTTCGCGGTTCTGCCGCGCGACGATAAGCCCGATAAACGCCATATGAAAAAAGAACATGAACGCGCACAATAAAATAAGGTGTATTAATTGACCATGGCTAGGTCCGGAAAACCTCATGTGATCGCCCAAGGGATAGGCCTGTACTAACATGTACAAAAAGCCAAGCACTGACGCCACCAGCATTCCAACGGCTGGATAGACCGCACCCAGCCCGGACCACATTCTGTTTGAATATATGTATAAAATGCATGATGTCGTCGCTGTGATGCCAGCTAAGGAAATCAAAGCAAGACGGTAAGGGCTATCCATAAAAATAATGATCGCCAACGCAAAGACGCATGCGAAAATTGATAGGATATTTGGCAATATATTTGATTTGCGCCAAATTATGGGACTTGCGAAAGACAGGGATTTTAAGGATCCAGCGAAGACTGCGATGGCCGCGCCTATACCTGATAAGGTATCATTCGAATGTACAATTGATTGTGCAACAAATATGCTACCAATTATGCCTACAAAATTAGACGCCAACCAGATAATTACCGATCTGCTTTGATATTTTAAAATCAAAATGCAAATCGAAAACGCCAGAATTTCAAATATGTAAACATATTGAAACAGCAGAGGCGCTTCAAATTGCATTGTGCATTCTACCTCGCCTCACTGTGTGTCCAGCAGCCATAAAGCTGGTTAGCCGAGCACTGTCAACATTCAGGAGACTGCACTGCTTCGAAAAAAACTGCGTGATTTGATGTCTGTGTGCCTTGTTGCGAAAAAGACGCTGAAATACCCATGTATCGCAACATCAATTTTGCGGCGATGAAGTCTTAATAGGGTCGTCAATTTTCCGCTTCGCGCCGCGTAGCGTCAATCATTTCCTTGCACCTCTCGCCTAAGCGGGCATAGATACTATCGTCGCTAGCGGCGCACAGAATTTCGGGGGGAATAAGCTTGGATAAGATCGAACAAATCGCGAATGGCCAGCCGTCTGGTCACCCCAAAGGTCTGTACTATTTGTCTTTCACAGAGATGTGGGAGCGCTTTTCCTTTTATGGCATGTCTGCGCTGCTGACGCTCTATATGGTAAAAGAGCTGCTGCAGCCTGAAAACGCGGCGCAAGTCATTGGGTTAGCTGCGCTGCGCGATATGTTCGAATTTCGCGGACCGATGAGCGACGTGGCTTTTTCGGCGATTATCTATGGTTGGTATGCGGGCCTTGTCTATTTCACGCCTATGGTTGGGGGTTGGGTTGCCGACCGTATATTGGGTGCAAAGCGCACGGTGATGATCGGCGTAGTGCTGATGAGCGCAGGGCATCTGGCGATGTCCTTTTATGCCAGCTTCCTATTTGCGCTCTTGCTGCTGATCCTTGGATCTGGATTTCTCAAGGGCAATATTTCCGCGCAGGTCGGGGCGCTTTACCCTCGCTCGGATGAATCCATGCGGTCGCGCGGTTTCACCATTTTCTCGACAGGCATTTGCATTGGGGCGGCGAGCGGGCCGTTCGTGACGGGGTTGGTTGCAGCCATCTATGGCTGGCATGCCGGTTTTGCGGTTGCGGCGGCTTTGATGTTGATCGCGCTCGTCGCCTATATTCTGGGCCAAAAGCACCTGCCGGATGACCGTCCGGTGGCGCGCAAACGGGAAAAGGCCCCAGCCATGACCGCCGCTGAACGCAAACGGGTGGCGGTGCTTTTGCTTGTCATTGCGCTCACCATACCCGCTGAAATTGCTTACCCGATGGTGTGGAGCATCGGCATATTGTGGGTCGATCAATATGTGAATTTGGCGACATCGCTTGGCGAGGTGCCATCGAGCTGGTTTGCATCGATGGACTCGCTTGGTTCTGTCCTTGCCGCGCCTGCGTTGATTACATTTTGGGCATGGCAGGCCAAGCGTGGCAGCGAACCAAGCAGCGTTACAAAAGTCGGTATTGGAACATGCATTATTGGCATTGCCGCACTTCTTTTCGCGTATGGCAATTTAGGACTGAGTGAACCAGACAGTGTGGGCGCTGGGTGGGCAATCGCGGGTTGGCTCATCATGGGGCTTGCGTGGATGTATTATTGGCCGACGACGCTGGCCATCGTCAGCAGGGCGGCGCCTCCGGGGATGGGCTCTTTTCTGATGGGGGTTGCGTTTCTCTCGCCCTTTGTCGCACATGTGCTCGCTGGATGGGTTGGCAGCTATTTTGACCAAATGAGCCCGTCGGTTTTCTGGGCGATGGACGCGGCCATCGCTTTTGTGGGTGGGATGCTGATTTTGCTGCTCCGCAAACGCCTCCAAACTGCGCTGGATCCGGATCTGTCAGCTTAAGAAATCCGGGCGCCTTGGCGGAGCAGTTCCCGTTGCACTGCGCTGATATCAATTTCGTCAAAGTCCCGGTCCGTCTTGACCGCCAACGCCGCAGCAACGCCGGCACCTTGTCCGGCAACCGCGCAACACATCATGTTGCGGACGGCAGCATGACTGACCTTGTCGCCGCCAATGACACGACCGGCGGTAATCAGGTGCTTCACATTTTTTGGAACCATCGACCGATAGGGAAGGTGAAAATAGCGGCCCGTCGTCGGCAAAATAAGATAGCCATAGCCGTCGATGAATTCAGGAAAAATGCCGATGCTGTCGTCAAAGCGGCCTTGTTCCATCACATCATCTGCGGTCATATTGTAAACCGCATCAATTTTGCGCGTATCGCGAATGCCCAGAGTCATGCCGAAGTTGCGCAGCTTTGCATCTTCGCAGCCGGGCATGAAGGCCTGCAACGCCGCAATGGCGTGCATCGCCTGCTTTCGCCCCGCCATTTCGCCATGGGTTAGGGCATCGGGATCCGTGCCGTCCAGATACAGGTGACACAAGTTGAGATAGGTGAGGTCCCCCTGATCGGAAACGGTGCCCCATGTGCCCGCCATGGTTTTCACACTGTCGGGGATGAGCCCTGCCTCCAGCGCCTTTTGGAACGGCTTGCGCAAAAAGGGCGAGAACATTTCATCCTCTTTGCCGCTGGTGATCACTTCCCACTCTCCGCCGACGGCCCAGTCACCATAAGTTTGCGGGTCGGCCTTTACGGCGTCAATAAACCGCGTCTTGTTAACCCCGCACATCGAAAACATGACCGAGACGGACATCATTTCGTCGACGGGGTGCATATGCGTTGGCGCACCGGCCCGGTGGGCAATGTCGGCGTCGCCTGTCGCGTCAATCACGCGTTTGGCGAGGATGGCTTCGCGGCCCGCTTTGCTTTCGACAATGACGCCACGGATTATGTTGCCATCCATGATGGGCGCGACACATAATCGGTGCAGCATCGGAATGACGCCTGCTTCCTCGACAAGCGTATCTGCAACGAACTTGAATCCTTCGGCATCGAGGCTGTGGCTGATGGATTGCGGCTCGGGCATTGCCGCGCCCATCAACTTGGCGCGGTCTTCAAATTCACGCCCGATACCTTCGCTGTCGATCGTAGCTGGGTGCCGATACCATGCAAAGCCCTCGACCCCGACCTGCGTGATATTGCCACCGAAGCAGCCATAACGTTCAAGCAACGTCGTTTCGACGCCCGCCCGTGCCGACGCCAAAGCCGCGGCAAGGCCACCGGGGCCGGAGCCAATGACGAGAACGTCCGTTTGCCGGATCACGTCAATCTGGCGTGCGGGCTCGAGGATAGTGTTTGTCATCTTTGGGCAACATCCCAATTTGGCGCGACGTAAAATGGCGCGTTAGACGGTGCGAGCATGGGTTTCCCAAGGATATGATCGGCTCCCTTTTCACCGATCATGATCGTCGGCGCATTCAGGTTGCCCGTGGTGATGGACGGCATCACGCCGCTGTCGACGACGCGGAGCCCTTGGACACCGATGACACGCAATTCGGGGTCCACCACGGCCATCGGGTCACGCGGACTTCCCATTTTGCATGTGCAACTGGGGTGGAGCGCGCTTTCGACATGTTCAGCAATGAAGGCGTCAATCTGATCATCGGTGACGCAGTCCGCGCCGGGTTGAATTTCACGTCCGCGATACGGGGCGAAAGCCGCTTGCTGGAAAATCTCCCGCGTCAGCCGGACGCAGGCCCGCATGTCCACCCAATCGTCGGGATGGCTCATATAGTTGAACAAGATTTTTGGCTTGTCGTGCGGGTCGGCACTTTTGAGTGTCACCGTGCCCCGGCTTTTTGAACGCATCGGGCCGACATGCGCCTGAAAACCATGTTCTGTTGCAAGGGACGACCCGTCGTAATTGATCGCCATAGGGAAGAAATGATATTGGATGTCCGGATATTTTATGCCCGCGCGGCTGCGGATGAAGCCGCAGCTTTCAAACTGGTTTGACGCACCCGTTCCCGACCGACCGAATAGCCATTGTGCACCGACCATGGCTTTGCCGAGAAGATTTGCCTTGCCGTACAGGGTGATCGGTTGGGTGCAGGCCATCTGGAAATAGAATTCGAGATGATCCTGCAGATTTGCGCCAACACCGGGGCGGTCTGCGCGCACTGTAATGCCGTGGCGTTGCAACTCTTCTGCGGGGCCGATGCCGGAAAGCTTAAGCAGCTGGACCGAATTGATCGGCCCGCCTGAAAGGATGACCTCGCGTGCGGCGCGCAGCTGATGCATTTTGCCCGCTTGTTCATATTCAATGCCCACAGCGCGCGTGCCTTCGAACATTATGCGGGTCGCCAGCGCATGTTCGATAACGTGCAGATTGGACCGTTTGCGGGCTTCATAAAGATAAGCCTTGGCCGCCGAACAGCGCGTTCCGTTCCGCACGGTCATGTCCATCCGGCCAAAGCCTTCTTGGGCATAGCCATTATAGTCTTCGGTCAGGCTATAGCCTGCCTGTTGCGCGGCATCGAGCCATGCCTGATGCAATGGGTTGTCGAGCGGGCCATAGCTGGTCGACAGCGGGCCATCTCCGCCCCGATATTCGTTGCCGCCTTCGTCGCGGCCTTCGGCGCGTTTGAAATAAGGCAGCACATCGGCATAGCCCCAGCCGGTGGCGCCTTCATCTTCTTTCCAACGTTCAAAATCGAGCGCATTGCCACGAACATAGACAAGCCCATTGATCGACGAAGATCCGCCCAAACCCTTGCCGCGCGGGCAGTTCAGGCGGCGTCCATTCAGATGCGGTTCCGGTTCACTTTCATAGCCCCAGTTCCACCGCTTTGTGTTCATGGGGTAGGCGAGCGCGGCGGGCATCTGAATAAAGATCGACCGGTCACTGCCGCCAAATTCAAGCAACACGACCTTATGTTTGCCATCGGCGCTCAGCCGGTCCGCCAGCACGCACCCAGCCGAGCCTGCGCCGACGATGATATAGTCTGCGGCCTCAATAGGGGGCATCGATTGGTTCCATCGCGACATAGACGCTCTTTAGCTGGGTATAATGTTCAATCGCTGCCTTGCCGTTTTCGCGACCCAGGCCGGATTGTTTATTGCCGCCAAATGGCATTTCAATGGGCGTGATGTTGTATGTGTTGATCCAGCAGGTACCAGCCTCCAACGCCGCGATTACGCGGTGGGCGCGGGTCAGGTTGTTGGTGAAAATACCTGCGGCGAGGCCGAAGCTGGTGTTGTTTGCCCGCGCGACAACCTCTGCTTCATCCTCGAAATCAAGCACCGCCATGACGGGACCGAAAATCTCTTCACGGACAATGGCCATATCGTCGGTGCAGCCGGTGAAGATGGTCGGTTCAACAAATGCCCCCATTGCCAAATCGCCGGTCGTCACACGCTTCCCGCCGGTCAGCAAATTGGCGCCTTGTTGTTGGCCAAGCGCGATATAGCCCAGCACCTTTTCCATATGCGCTGGTGAAATCAGCGCGCCCATCTGCGTCGCCGGATCGAGCGGATCGCCAATCACCATCGCCTCGGTGCGCGCCTTCAATTTTGCAAGAAACGCATCACGGACATTTTTGTGGACAAAGACGCGCGTGCCGTTGGTGCAAACTTCACCCGCCGAATAGAAATTGGCGAGCAACGCGCCTGAGACGGCTTCATCCAAATCCGCATCTTCGAACACGATCAGCGCGGATTTTCCGCCCAGTTCAAAGGTGACATATTTCAGCGTGCCTGCCGCATCGACCATAACCTTTTTACCAGTACCAACTTCGCCCGTCAGCGATACCTTGGCGATATCGGGATGCAGGCTGAGCAACCGGCCTGTATCAGCCTTGCCTTGCACGACCTGAAACAACCCATCGGGAAGGCCAGCATCACGATAGGTCTTTTCTAGCTCAATCGCCGTTAGCGGCGTCAGCTCGGCTGGCTTGAAGATCATCGCGTTGCCGCAGGCCAGCGCAGGGGCGGATTTCCAGCAGGCAATCTGGATGGGATAGTTCCAGGCGCCAATGCCCGCGACGACGCCCAAAGGCTCCCGCCTCGAATAGCCAAAGGCGCCGCTGCCGAGATCATGATGTTCGCCGGCGATGGTGCGGGCGAGATGTTCGGCGGTGCGGGGCGAGGCTTCGACGGAGACGACGCGGAGGGTGGGTTCGGTGCCGAGCAGCGGGGCGGACATGAGGCCGATGTTGGCGCCGATGTCGAAGGCCCAGGTGTTGGGGCGGAGGGCGGATTGGAGGAGGCGGAGATTTTCGTGTTCGAAGATGCCTTCGAGCATCGCGAGCTCGAAGATCAACGAGCCCGTCGGGAAATGGATCTGT
>CALDKP010000182.1 GCA_937898535.1 uncultured Sphingomonadales bacterium
ACACGCCCAGCGGACCGTTCCAGGCCACGCCGGCCTGGGTGTCGCTCGCCACGGTGACCTCGCCGGCCGCGGGGCCGGCACGGCGCTGATGCAGGCCCAAGGCCAGCAGTATGAGGAGTTCATCGCTCGCAACTTTGCGGAATGCGTCTCGCGCATGTTCTGGCGCAAGTATCGCCTGATCAAGGATGCCGGGGAGCCGTTCGAGGTCAAGATAGGCGGCACGTTCGCGCAGGTGGATCCGAGCCAATGGCCCGACGAGCCCGACATGGTCATTCGCACCGGCTTGGGGACGAACCGCAAGGACCAGCGCATCGCTATGCGGATGCAGTTGCTCGGCATCCAGCGCGAGGGTTACGATATCGGCCTGACCGACAAGGAGACGCTGTTCAACGGCGCCGCCGGGATCGTGAAGGACATGAACATCGGCCAGCCTGACGAATATTTCGTCGATCCGCGCAACGCGCCGCCGCAGGAAGATCAGCCTGATCCCGAGATTGTGAAAGCGCAGATGGACGCTGAGGCGCAGCAGGCGAAGATCGCCGGGGATCAGCAGGCCGCCGCTCTCAAGTTGCAGCTACAGCGCGAGGAATCGGCGCAAAAGATGGAACTGGCCCGCGACGAGGCCGAGTTCGAAGCGCAGCTTGCCGAGCGCAAATTCCAGTTCGAGCGGGAGCAGGCAGAAGCGCGCATGATGTTCGAGGCTCAGATGGCGCGGGAAAAGGCGCGCACTGACGCGGCTGCGCAGGTCGAGATCAGCAAGAATCGCCCCGGTGGGAGCTTGGCGGCATGATGGACGCCAAGCATCGCGCCGATCGCTGGCGTGCCTTCTACGAGGAAGAGGGCGGGTTACGCGATTGCCTGACCATCCTCAGACGGGCCTATTTCGAGCGCGCTGCCGAGTTGGGCGTCAAGGACACGGCAGGCCTGCAAAAGCTCTCCATCGCATCGAAGCTGGTCGAAGAGATGGACCGGCACGCACAGAACATCATCGCGTCGGGCGACATCGCCGGACAGCAGAAAGAGCACCTCGCCCGCATCGAGAAGGTCGGGCGCTTTTGGTGAGCCGCGCTTCGGCGCATTAGCATAGAGGATTGTTGTCATGGCCCATCCGGTGGAAACCCCGGAAGCCGTTGACGCGCCCGTCTCTTCGGAGGACGACGCGCTCGCGGCTCTTGAAAATTATCTCGACGAGGAAAACGACGAGGAAGAATCCGACGACGCGGAAGAGGGTGACGAGCCCGAAGCCGCGGGCGAGGATCAGGACGACGAGGCGGACGAACCGGAAACGGTCATCGACGCGCCCGTCAGCCTGAATGCGGAGGAAAAGGCAGTCTTTGCGCAGCTTCCCCCGGAAGCCCAGCAGGCATGGGCCGCCAGTGAAACCCGCCGCAACGCACAGGTCCAAGAGGCCACCACGAAAGCCGCCCACGCCCAGCGCTCCGCAGAAGCGAGCGCAGCCGAGGCGCACAGCAAGGCGAAAGCGGTATTCGCCGAACAGCTCGCACATTTCGCGAGCGCCTATGCCCCGCAGGCGCCCGATCCTGAACTGGCTCGGCACAATCCTGCGGAATATATCGCGCAGAAAGCCCAATACGACGCCCACAAAGCCCAGCACGATCAATTCGTGCAGCAAGTTGTGGCGCTCGGCGACGAGGCCGGGGAAGAAATGGACCAAGCGTTCATCGCGACCCGCGCCCGCGAACTTCGGGCAATCCCCGAGGTCGCCAACGAAGCAACGCGAGAAGCTTTCTTCCAGCGTGTGCAGGATGTCGCACAATCATTGGGATACGACGAAGAGACGCTGTTCAAGAATGGCCATGCTCAGGACTTTAAAGCCCTGCATGCCGCGCATGAATGGCGCGAAAAAGCTGCAAAATACGACGCCCTCATGGCGAAGCAGATGCAGCGTGTGCGCGATGCACGAACCGCAAAGCCGGGTGCAGCCCAGCCGAGAGGCAGCAGCACAGCCCGAGCAGCCGAACAATCAGCACGGCGCCTGAAAGAGACTGGAAGCCTCCAGGACGCAGCCGCCGCACTCGCCAACATTTTATAAGGACCAATCGAAATGGCTGTTCCCAGCAATACGATCCAGTCCGTCGGCCGCGTGGGTAACCGCGAAGACCTTTCGGACATCATCTACAATATTAGCCCGACTGGACATTCGGTCCTTTAATGTAGTATGCCCGCCTGATGGCGGTAGTTCAGTGCAAGGTTTGCTCTTTGCGACGTTCCCGGCGCTTCGTTGGGAGTTAAGCAACGGGTTGACGGTGTGCGAGCCATGCCACTGGGCGATACATAGTGCATTAAATGCAAATGGGGTGAATTCGGGGAACATCCTACCGGGTAATGCCGGGGACAATCCCGAGCCAAGCTTCGGGCGAAAGCCCGTTGAAGGTGTAACGACTAACGGACGAGCCTACAGGCGCTGGGAAGGCGAATGTGGTTGGTGCGGAGCGTTTATTGTCAAGCGTTGGAGCGATACCGCAGGCAAGGCGAACTTGTTCTGCGGCAAAGTCTGCGCTGGCAAGTATGCGGCTGCGAACCGAACATATCGGCCTATGAAAAATCCCCGCGCCCATGGCGGTAATGCCGACACGAGCGCCCCACGCGAAAGCGATGATATAGTCTGAACTGCATGGTAACATGTAGAACCAGCGGATAAAGAGCCGCTGGGTTAACATAATGGATACCCCGTTCGTTTCGGCGATCTCGCGCGGCTCTGCCGACGCGACCTATGTCGAATGGCAGACCGACACGCTCGTTGCGGCGAATGCCGACAACTACACGATTCAGGGCGACGATCTGGCGAACGAAAGCCGCCCGAACACGACCCGCGTCGGTACGCACACGCAGATTTTCAAGAAGGTGGTTGGCACCTCGACGACCGTTCAGGCCGTCAAGCAGGCTGGCCGCAAGAATGAACATGCGTTGCAGCTCGCCAAGGCCGGTAAGGAATTGAAGCGCGACATGGAAGCGCGTTTCACCCAGAACAAGGCCTCGGTTGCTGCCACGGCTGGGGTCGCAGGGCAGACGGCGGGCGCGCTGGCGTGGCTCACGACCAACGTATCGCGTGGCGCTACGGGTGCAAACGGTGGTTTCTCGGCGGGCATCGTCGCGGCGGCCAGCAACGGCACGCAGCGCGCGTTCACCGAAACGCTGCTGAAAACCGTGATCGCTTCGGCATGGAACAACGGCGGCGAGCCGTCGATGGCCATCATGTCGCTGACCCAGAAGCAGATTGCGGCGGCCTTCGCCGGTCTTGCCCAGAGCCGCCGCGAAACCGGCGACAAGAAGCTCAAGATCATCGCGGGCGCCGACGTTTACGTGTCGGACACCGGCGAGGTCCAGCTTGTGCCGGATCGCTTCTGCTCGACCCGTGACTGCCTCATCGTCGATCCGGCGATGTGGGAGATCGCGGTCCTCGATCCGATGAAGAAGAAGGCGCTGGCGGCCACCGGCCTTGCCGACCGCGATGCGCTTTTCACGGAAGTTGCGCTCAAGTGCAACAACGAGGCCGGCTCCGGCGTAGTTGCCGACCTTACCTGACCATAGAGGGGCGTCTTTCGGGGCGCCCCTTTCTTTCGGGAGAAAGACAATGGCCAAAGCGCCTGCCAAAAAGACCACGGGCGATTATGTGGTGACGTGCGACCGCCTGCCGCTTGCCAGCGGGACCGTTCTGGTCCGCGATCAGACGATCAGCATCGGCGATGAGTTGACGGTGGAAGAGGCGAAGAATTACGTCTCGGCGGAGCGTCTCGCTCATGCCTGACGAGCTGCTACTCGATCATGACCCCATCTCGGGCATGACGGAGTGGATCAGCACCGACGAAGAGACCGGAGAAACCTTCATCCGCTATGAGCAGGATGTTTCGCCGATCCTCGATTACAACAAGGAAATGCAGGCCGAGAGCTTCGATAAGCGATCGGACATGTGGCACGCCGCCAAGGTGCCCAACGTCGTCGCGATGGAGTGGCTGACGAAATACGGGGTCCAGATGTGGAACCCCGCGCACAAGGACGGGGTGCGCAAGCTGTTGAACTCGTCGGAGTATCGTTACCTCCGCGTCCGTCACTTCATCATAT
>CALDKP010000183.1 GCA_937898535.1 uncultured Sphingomonadales bacterium
TATCGATACTGACCAAGCACCCATCCAAGCATCTCTTCACCCGCGTCGGCATCCAACAAGCGATAGCTTCCCTCGGGCAGAATGTCCGATAGCTTGGCAAGGTTCCAAACGCCAAGCGCGGAAGCATCCGCCACACCGGCAACGACAGCCCATTCCCCCGGCTTGTCGCCAGGAAGTATCGCGCTGTCGTTTACGCTACCTTCAAACTTCTGTGCTTTTACGGCCGTGCGGACAGGGTCGGGTTGGCCAGCAAGCCATGACGCAAAGCCATTTTTATCGACTATGTGGATAGGTGTGGCCGGTTGGCCGTTGTCAGGTTGGATCAGATCGTCATAACGCATGAAGGATGCGATAGCGGCAATAGGCCAAGAACGGGAGATAATTCAGAAATGTCACGTATTTTTCTTTTGTTCGTTATGTCGATGGCAGCATTTGGTTTATCCGCTTGCAACTGCTCAACCGACACCCGCCCGCCGCTGCCCGAGGAAATCACTGCGGTCGTTAAGCCTTTTTATGCGGCGGTGCGGCGCGGAGACCAAAAGGCGGCGGAGAAATATGTTGCCTCGGGCTTCATCGACGACAGCCGCGTGCAGTTTGCCGAAATGTCGCGAATTTTGAAGGATGCGCCACGACTGGCTCCGGCCATTCAGCAGCGTCAGGGGTCTGGCGCCTATCTGACGTTCGCTGGCCAGCATGGCAAAATATGGGTTACATCCGAAGTGCGCGTGGTCCGGTACCGTAACAAGCCGATGATCGAATATTGGGATGTCACCACCGCCGACAAAGCGCCCGAATTGGTTACGCACGCGCAGGATATGAAACGCTACACCAGCTACGCGCTGATGGCGGTTGCCTTTGCTGCACTGGCCGGGCTTGCTTCACTTATGTGGGTGGTCCGCAACCGCACGCATATCATCGCGCCAGAGGCCACCATCGAAACCCGCCGCGTTGCCGCGACGGTTCGCAATACCGAGCCCTGAGGCGGGCCCCGCCATCCCCGTAGTTACTCCGCTGCGACGAGCGTTTTTGCATTCTCATTATGTGAGACCGCAAAATGCGGTGCCGAAAAGACCATGACGCCATCGTCAACTGGATCTTGGGTCAGGATTTTCTTTTCAGCCGCATAATTTTGCAGCACCCGCCACGGATGGCGGTCCCCGTTCTTGGGCAGCGTGTCAAAACTGCGGGCGAAATAGCCTGAACTAAAGTCCGTCACAAATGGCAACTTTGGCATATCCGGATCATCAAGATGCGGCGTTGCCACCAGCGCGTTTTTGTCATCCATTTTCCACAGCAGACGACACACATAATCCGCAACGATATCGGTCTTAAGCGTCCAAGACGCGTTGATATACCCAAAGACGCTGGCGAAGTTCGGAATGTCGTTGAACATCACGCCCTTGTAATTGAAATGCTCGCCAAAATTGACTGCTTCACCGTCCACGCTGATGGCTGTCTTGCCCATCGTGACAAGGTTCAGACCGGTCGCGGTGATCACGATATCGGATTCAATATGCTTGCCGGACTTCAACTGAATGCCCGTCTTGGTGAAATGGTCGATATGGTCGGTCACGACCTCGGCCTTGCCCTCGGATATGGCGGTGAACATGTCGCTATCTGGAATCAGGCACAGGCGCTGTTCCCATGGGCCGTATTTCGGCACGAAATGGGTATCAACATCCACTGAGGCCGGCAGTGCTTCGCGGGCCATGTTGACGAGCTTTTCGCCCAACTTCGCTGGATTGCGGCGGGCGTACCAATAAGTGAACCGCTGCATGTTGATATTGCGCCACCGCGTCAGCGCATAAGCCAGTTTTTCCGGCATGATTTTGCGGACAAATTTGGAGAATGGGTCAATTGCAGGACGCGAGACCATATAGGTCGGCGAACGCTGAAGCATCGTCACCTGCGCACCCTGTTGCGCCATTACCGGCACAATCGTCACTGCGGTGGCGCCCGAACCGATAACGGTTACCTTCTTACCGTTATAGTCGAGACCTTCCGGCCAATGCTGCGGGTGAACAATCTGGCCACCAAAGTCCGCTTCGCCCGGGAAATCGGGCTTATAGCCCTGATCATAGTCATAATAACCGGCGCACATGAACAGGAAACGCGCGGCAAAGCGCCGTTCCTCGCCGCCATCGACAGCCTTGGCCGTTACATGCCAGCGCGCATCGGGGCTGGACCAATTTGCCGAGACCACTTTGTGGCCAAAATGGATGTGCGGCGCGATGCCATATTCATCGGCCGTTTCGTGCACATATTCATGAATCGATGGGCCGTCAGCGATTGTTTTTTCATGCAGCCATGGCTTGAAGCGGTAGCCCAAAGTGTGCATGTCCGAGTCCGACCGGATGCCGGGGTAACGGAAAAGGTCCCAAGTGCCGCCCATGTCAGCGCGTTGTTCCACGATGGCATAGCTTTTATTGGGGCATTGCATGGTCAGATGCGCCGCCGCACCAATGCCGGATAAACCAGCGCCCACAATCAATACATCTACAACCGTTTCAGCCTGCGCCATGTCACTCTCCGCTCTGTCCAGAAAATCTTACTAACATCGTTGCAAATTGCAACCGGCTTTCGCGCGCGCTAAAATGGCGCTAGGGCGTGGAAATATCAAAACGGGGATTGAATGATGACGGACGGAACGGACGACGAATATGTTTACGACGAGGCATCTGGCGAATGGATTAGCGCGGCGGAAGCCAATGCCAAATCCGAACAGGACGGCGCAGTTGAGGTCCGTGACGCGGTCGGCAATATTCTGGTGGATGGCGATCAGGTCACGTTGATCAAGGATCTGACCGTAAAGGGCGCTGGCCAAACATTGAAGCGCGGCACGCTCATCAAATCCATACGCCTGACTGGCGATGCGCAGGAGATTGACTGCCGGTTTGACGGGATCAAGGGCCTCGTGCTGCGCGCGGAGTTTGTTCGGAAACGTTAATCACCGGTGCATTGCTGAATTAACACGCAACGCCGGGCACAAAAAAAGGGCCGCCTTTCGGCAGCCCTTTTTTTTAAACCTTAAAGCTGATTAATCAGCAGCTGAAAGATTTACAGCCGAAGCTTTACCGTTGCGGCCAATTTCGACTTCGAAATTTACGCGCTGCTCTTTGTCGAGCGAGTGCATGCCAGCAGCTTGAACAGCCGAGATGTGTACGAAGCTGTCATCGCCACCACCATCGGGTGCAATAAAGCCATAGCCTTTATCGGCATTGAAGAATTTTACGGTGCCAGTAGGCATAATATGTTCCTTTCACGAAACAGGTGACCACCTGACAACAGCGCCAAGTGGGTAGCCAAGTCGTGTTGGGAAAAACGTTGCACGCTCCGCTTATTTCATCAGATACGCGCCTCAAATTCCGTCGCGGTCGACGATAGCGTATTGGCCTTATACCCGTATTTTACACAATTAGCAAACAACAAGGTGGTTTTCTTCTTTTACACTCGGTTACTTCCATTTTCGGGGTGGTTCGTTTCATGTAGAAGCGCCGCCCGCTTTAACCCAAAAGCCGTTTGCGGTTCGCGGTGACATGCTTGGCATAATGATCGATACTGCCGCTGACCATGCTTTCGGGGGTCAGCCCGTGCTTGCCGGTCATCAGGTCCGCGCCAAGCGCCAAGTTCGCCGCGACCTTTTCGCTCACCATCCGCTCGGCCTCACGCACCGCATTTGGCCCGCCGAGCGCCAGACTGCCCAAGCGCGCGGCAATCACCATGTTGGATTCCGCCGCGAGCGCCAAGGCATCCATGGAAATGTCAAACCAGCTGGGATTTTTCGGCTTCGTCATGATGGTTCAACTTTTGTGGGCGATAATAGATTGCGCGCAGCATAACGCGGATCGGCGGTTATGCCAGCCATTCCTTAACCCGCAATCCGCGAAAGCCGCGTGCGGTTGCGGGTGATCCATTCGGCCTTGTCATCATCCTGAAAATCGATCTGCTTTACCGTTTCGATGCTGTCGCCATCGCGCGTGGTCGTCAGGCGCAGCTTTGCAGGGCGGTCATCATCCTTCCCCAGCGCGTCTTCAACCATCGTCCAATGCGTCACATCAGCCGGAGCCCCGTCAAACCGCACCGCATAGGTAAATATCTCAACGCTGCGTCCCTTGCGAAATGCGGCGGTGGCCACCGTCCCCGCCGCCGGATCCAGCAGCTCGACTGAGGTAATCCGTACATTCCCGACCTTTGGACCATCGTCAAAGTCGGACTTGCGGATCATGGTCACGTCGTCGCCCTGATCCTCAATCTGCGTCTTGACCGGAATGCCGAACCATTTGTTCGCGCCATAATCCAGATATTCCAGCTTCCCCGACCATGTCCCCGTCAATGCGGCGCGCGCGGCGGCGATATCCACGGACGCAGGCTGGGCAAAGGCGGGGGCTGCAGCAGCGGCGAGGATGAGAAGCGAGGCAATGACGCGCATGATATGTGAATCCTTATTTGGTTGATGGCCATAATGACGAACATCTATGCCCTTGGCATGCACAGCCATACGGCAATATGGCACGCCAAAAGCGACAAAAGCGACCGCGACAAGCATTTATAATGTCCCCCTTGTCGCTTTAACCGCCTGCGCCTGCGCCGAAAGCGCCGCAGACAGGCGCAACTTAGGCAATAACGCCGCGTTCAGAACTTTACGGTCGGGCGCATTCACCACCTCAACCGTGCCGCCGCGCATCACGCGCACGGTGGTGACGCCGTTAATCGCCTGATCCAGCGCGGTGTGAAATTGCAGGTCCGCGCCACAGGCAATGGCAATGTCCCACGCCTCGGCAAAGCCAGCCGCCCCTGCCCGTTCGCGCAAGCGATAGGCCGATGCCCGCCCCATGCCCACCGCCCGCGCCGCCGGACCAACCGCACCCATGACCGACAAGGCGGTGATAAAGCGCCGCTGCCGCTCCGCGCTCCACCCATCGGCACGGCGGCGTTGCATCGGCACGGGGGTAAAGGCCAACAGATCGTCAAAATCCGCATCGGAACCGGCGTCAGGGTTTTTTGGGGGGTTTTGGGGGGCGTTTGAATTGGGGGGCGATGCATGCGTCATGTCCGCGACTGAAACATAAAGCGGGCATTGTAGGAAAGTTGTTTTTTCGGCGGGCGCGCCACCCGCGCGTATACGAACGGTTCGTATACGAGCCGCTCGCACTTGGGCCAATCTATGATGATGCTACCTTCTCACTAGGTTTCGATGACAGTGCGCTCAACGCCTATTCAGTGCACTGTCCCCGTAAATCAGGGCTAATTCGGGGATGACGCGCCTGTCACCGAATTTCAAATCGCCTTCCACAATCCGGTGCGGGCAATTGGTAAATTTTGGAGGTTATTATGTCAGATAATTCAGAAACACATGCCATCATGAATTTTGTTCGATCGGTTGGAACAGATGGACTGGAGTCAACTGGTGCGGAGGCCGTGGACTACTCAGGCGTCCTTTATAATGTGTCGGGTAGTACTAACGATCCGACACATGTGCCGAACCATCATGGTAAGACTTGGAGGCAGTTGCTGATCGACTTCGGTATCAATGCCAATGCTCAATGCTATGTCACCAACTATCCTGCCCCTAACGGTAGTTCCCATCCGAACTTTTCGGTTGGCGGACATATGACAACAAACCCACAAGGACACGTGGCCATCAACGGCTTTTGTTATCTTATGCCCTTATGTTTCTGGCACAATAGCACGAGCAATAATGGAAAACCATTCTCTCATCAATTGACCGCAATGTTGAAACTTACCGGATACATGAAGGGCGAGCTTGCTTTAACATTTCAGGTGCGCCTGCCCAGTAGCGAGCCGTTCGCGTTACTCTTCAGCAAAGATGGCGCTTGGAACTATCGCGACGTCTCGCAGTCAGAAGCGGAGAGCTTCGTTTCAGAGCCAAGCGCCATCGGGGCAGATCATTACGTCCTGATTGAGCGCGTCCGCGGCGAGCAGACGCTCCATTACATTCGAAACCACAATCTGCCCATCTGACCCATGTTAATCTTTGATTGGCCGCCCCTAAGAAGGGGTGGCCTGCCTAGCTTGCGCGCCGCTGACTAGGCGGGTTGAACACGGCTCGACCTGCTTTCGAGACGACCTGCAGTTTCGTCACAAAACCGAGCGAGTCTGCAATTTCGCTTGCAAGCGTCTCATCCAGTGCCACCGCCATAAGAGGCGCAGCCACCCGTCAGCGCAGTCGCGGCGATCAATGTTGTGATAAGTGCTTTTTTCATATGGAGCTCCTTCGGTTGATCCGAACAGCCAAAGCACGTCAGCGTCAGCGTACGGACGGTTGTAACGGAAGGATAACGGGTTGGAGCGCGGGGTGTTCCGTGTGGGCGGCTGGGGTGCGTGGCGGAGTATACGAACGGTTCGTATACGAACCGCTCTTACTTGGGCCAACCAATGATGATTGCTACCTTCTCGCTAGGTTTCGGTGACAGTGCGCTCAACGCCTATTCAGTGCACTCTCACCGTAATTGGCACCGCGATATCTGCGCTGAAGCAGATATAAATTGGCATAGATAGGGGGTCTTTATGCGCGCTAAGGTAGCTCTCCCTCAACCGTTTCAGGACGCCGTCAACGCGTTCCAAGAAAAGGTGAATGCGAAGCTGGACAGTCAGCAGAAAGCCGACAAGGTCCAGCAACCTCTTTATCATTACACTACGGCTGCAGGGCTTAAGGGCATATTTGAGACGGAGCAGCTTTGGTTCACCGATTACCGTTTTCACAATGACCCAGATGAGTTTCGCTACGGGAAGAAACTAGCAGTTGAGGCTCTTAATACATTGGCAGAACCAAACTACTTCGCAAACCCGCTAATAAATTCTGTTCGGAGCATTCTGACAAGTGACCAGCTGGACTCAGCCCTTGATGTGTTTCTGGCTTGCTTCACCCGTAAACGGAATGATTTAGGGCAATGGAGAGCCTACGGAGATAATGGTCGGGGTTTTGCAATTGGATTTGCCCCTCCGATGTTTGCGATTAAAGAATCTGCCTTAGGAACGAAGATTGACAAAATATTTCTCGGATCAGTTGTTTATGGTCGGAAAAAGGCTCTGTCACGACACAGAGAGGCAATCGGTTGGGCGAGAGATGAATTTTTGAAGGCTGCCGGCCCATCTCCTCCTCTGAAGATGTCATCCGTGAATAAAGATGCCTTTGTAAGAGAGATGCGAAACTCTCTCATTGCCCAGCCGCTAATTTGGTATTCGCTAACAGCAAAACATCACGCTTACCGTGATGAATATGAGGTTCGGCAGGTTCTATTGGGTGCGGGTGATGACCTAAAGCCCTACATCCAAACAAGAGTTCGGGGGAGTGAGATTGTGCCTTATGTCGCGGTGCCGTGGCGTGTTCGAGATGCAGGCATGATTAAGGAAATCGTTGTAGGTCCAGCTGCTTCATTGGGAGCAGAAGAAGCCGTAAAAGCCATGCTCCGTTCTTATCGCGTCAACGGGGTGAAAGTTACCCGTTCTAAAATTCCATACCGTCCAGTCTGATCATTCTCACTTCGAGGCGCGGTCAATGTCTAGGGCATATCGTACGTGTCACCATAATTGGGAGGGTCTGAGTATACGAACGGTTCGTATACGAGCCGCTCGCACTTGGGCCAATCAATGATGGTTGCTACCTTCTCACTAGGTTTCGGTGACAGTGCGCTCAACGCCTATTCAGTGCACTGTCACCGAAACCCAATTTTTTCCGGCAGAAATTCGCGACCCTATATTTGAGCAAACACCAAATCCTTATATATCAGCTATGAATTCTTCAGAAGAAATTGAAGTAAATGTTGTTAAAAGTTATAAACAAGGCGAGCTTTACAAAATATATATAATGGGACTGGCTCAAAAAGCTGCTTGAAATTTATTTTTCAATTTAATATTCGGAATTAAATTTATGGCATTTCCCATCGAAAATAAGTTAGTTGTTGCGATAACATCGACTGCTTTATTTGATTTTACAAAAGAACATGACATATATTTGAAAGATGGAATTGAAACATTTCGAGCATACCAATCCGAACATAGGCATGATATTCCACCTCCAGGATCCGCGTTTCCATTCATCAAAAGACTGCTCCACTTAAACAGAATATTTTCCGACGAATTGCCAGTTGAGGTTGTTTTATTATCCAGAAACGATCCAGAGGCTGGACTTCGAATTATGGACGCGATGCCACATTATGACCTCGACATTACTCGCGCATCGTTTTTATCGGGTAGAGCACCTTATCCGTTTATGTCCGCAGTAAACGCATGTCTTTATTTAAGTACAAACCAAGAAGAGGTCAAAGACGCCGTATCGGAGGGATATCCAGCAGGCTATGCTCTACCATGCGCGGCATCATATGATGATAGCGATACCCAGTTACGAATAGCATTCGACTTTGACGGTGTGCTGGTCGATGATGAAGCCGAGAGCAAATTCATCGATGGCAATCTGCCATTGTTCCATCATCATGAAGTTGAAAACAAAGACCGGCCGCTAAAAAATGGTCCACTCATGCCATTAATGCAACGCCTTTCAGCGATCCAGAAACTTCAAGATTCTCGATCAAATTTATCAAATAACCCCGACAAAGCTATTCGCATTTCGATTGTTACCGCTCGGAATGCTCCTGCTCATGAGCGGCTTATTAATACAATGAAACACCTTGGGCTTGAGACGGACGAACTTTTTCTAACTGGTGGTATCGAGAAGAAAAACTTCCTAGATGTCATAAAACCACAAATATTCTTCGATGATCAAATTGGCCATTTAAAACCCGCCTCAGAGCGCACGCCCTGTGTACACATTCCGTTCGGCGTCAGGAATTTATAGTGGCTTGATTTAGTGACTCTCTTGACCCCTCACTTTCCATTTCCCAAAACCGCTGCATAAACCTACAGCGGCAAAAAAACGGGGCGTAAATTGTGGGTGAATGATAGAGGTCGATGCAGTCATTACGTGGGTCGACGGGGCGGACCCCGGGCATAAGGCACAAAGGGATTTCTATCTGGCGCAGGCCAAGGCGGAGGCGGATGCTTTCGCGCGTGCGCCGCTCCATGATAATGGCACCAACCCCCATCGCTGGGTCTGCAGCGATGAACTAAATTATTGCGTCCGCTCCATCGCCAACAATGCGCCTTGGGTGCGGCGGATATGGATCGTCACTGACAACCAAATTCCGCAGATTACACAATTGCCGCCCGAATTTGCGGCGAAGATCAGCATAGTTGACCATCGCGATATCTTTGACGGGGCGGACGATGCGTTGCCGACATTCAATTCACTGTCGATTGAAACGATGTTGTGGCGCATCCCCGGGCTGGCCGAACATTTTCTGTATTTCAACGATGATGTCTTCCTGACCGCGCCGGTTACGCCGTCGGATTTCTTTGCCGGCGATGGCCCCGTGCTGCGCGGCAAATGGACCGACCACAGCGATCTTGCCGCCTGTGGCGCGAGCCGTGATGAGGCCAGCCTGCTGAACCATTTTAATCAGATTAACGCCGCGCAGATGATTGGCTATACCGCCGATCATGTGTTCGAAAGCGCGCATGTCGTGCACCCGATGCAGCGTTCGGTGATGGCGGACTTGTTTGAAAACTACCCGTCCGAATTTGCGCACAACGCCAGCTATCGCTTTCGCGACACCGCGCAATTCCTGCCGCAAAGCCTGCATAACCATGCCTGCCTTGCCGATGGAAGCGCCGCGATATTGGACACGCGCGATTATCTGCATATTGCCGTCGGCGCGCATGGCCAATGGAGCGCCGATGAGGTCAGCGGCTTTCTGCGCGGGGCGGAGCGCGACGCGATCAAATTTCTGTGCGTCAATGACTTGCCAGAGGTAGAGCGCAGCTTCCCCGACGCACGTGCGTGGATCGAGGAAGCGATTGGCGGTTAGCCGCGCGGATTAAAGCTCAATCATGCTCCCTGTCACCAGCGCCCATATATAGCTCGCGGCCGGTTTCGTCATAGACCTTGCTCATTTGCGCCATGCCGGCCTCTGCCTCTTCGGTCGCGATGAACGCTTCGGCTGGCTGGTTTTGCAAACGCGCAAACTCCCGCACCTCTTGGCTGATTTTCATGGAGCAGAATTTTGGTCCGCACATCGAACAGAAATGCGCTGATTTTGCGCCTTCGGCGGGCAGCGTTTGGTCGTGATATTGCTCCGCCGTGTCGGGGTCGAGGCTGAGGTTGAATTGGTCGCGCCAGCGGAATTCGAAGCGCGCCTTGCTGAGCGCATCGTCGCGGACTTGCGCGGCGGGGTGGCCCTTTGCAAGGTCAGCGGCATGTGCCGCAAGCTTATAGGTGACAACGCCAACCTTCACATCGTCACGGTCGGGCAGGCCCAAATGCTCCTTTGGCGTGACGTAGCACAGCATCGCGGTGCCGTACCAACCGATCATCGCCGCGCCAATGCCGCTGGTGATATGGTCATAGCCCGGCGCGATGTCGGTGGTGAGCGGTCCAAGCGTGTAGAATGGCGCTTCGCCGCATACCTCCAGCTGCTTGGTCATATTCTCTTTGATCTTGTGCATCGGCACATGGCCGGGGCCTTCGATCATCACCTGCACATCCGATTTCCACGCGCGGTGGGTCAGCTCGCCCAGTGTATAGAGCTCGGCAAATTGCGCTTCGTCATTGGCGTCGGCAATCGATCCGGGGCGCAGGCCATCGCCAAGGCTATAGGCGATGTCATAGGCCTTCATGATTTCGGTGATGTCGTCGAAATGTTCGTAGAGGAAGCTTTCCTTATGATGCGCGAGGCACCATTTCGCCATGATGGAACCGCCGCGTGACACAATGCCGGTCATGCGCTTTGCCGCGAGTGGAACGTACGGCAAGCGGACGCCCGCGTGGATGGTGAAGTAATCGACGCCCTGTTCGGCTTGCTCGATGAGGGTATCGCGGAAGATTTCCCATGTCAGGTCTTCGGCAACGCCGCCGACCTTTTCCAGCGCCTGATAAATCGGCACGGTGCCGATGGGAACGGGCGAGTTGCGGATGATCCATTCGCGGGTGTCGTGAATGTTGCGGCCGGTCGACAGGTCCATGACGGTGTCCGCGCCCCAGCGGATCGACCAGACCATCTTGTCGACCTCGGCGGCGACGTCGCTGGCGACGGCGGAGTTGCCGATGTTGGCGTTGATCTTGACCAGGAAATTGCGCCCGATCGCCATCGGCTCGCTCTCGGGGTGGTTGATGTTGTTGGGGATGATGGCGCGGCCGCGGGCGATTTCGCTGCGGACGAATTCGGGCGTCACATAGTCGGGGATTTCGGCGCCGAAGCTTTCGCCGTCGCGGATCTGGCCCGCCAGCTGCGCGCGGCCGATGTTTTCGCGGATCGCGACATATTCCATTTCGGCGGTGATGATGCCGCGCCGGGCGTAGGCGATCTGGGTGACGGCGGCGCCACCCTTGGCGCGCCACGGGGTGCGATTGACGTGCGGGAACTCGGGGGTTTCGGGCTGCTTCTTGCCGCCGAAGATGCCGTTGTCTTCGGGCTTGACCGCGCGGCCGGGGTAGCGTTCGCAATCGCCGCGGGCTTCGATCCACGGGGTGCGCAGCGCGGGCAGTCCAGCGTCGATGTCGATGCGGGCGGTCGCGTCGGTGTAGGGGCCCGACGTGTCATAGATGCGGACCGGCGGCTCCTTGGCGCTGTCCTCGAGCTTGACCTCGCGCATGGCGACGCGGATGTCGGGGAACAGCTCGCCCGCGACATGGATCTTGCGGCTGCCGGGCAGCGGCCCGGTGGTGACCGGCATTTCGATCGGCGAGTTGATATCGGCCATGGCGTGACGTCCCGTGTTGGGGGCCATGGACGATGGATTCGGGGCGCCAGTCGGTGGGCGCGCATGGTTCCGTTTCCTACGCCGGCATGACCCGGATCAGGTTCGAAAGGGTTCGGTGCGCCGGCACCGTCTCAGCCGCGGATTTGCGGCTCCCCCAGGAACAAAGCTTAGTATGCGGCTTTTGCGCCGGATTCGCAATTAATAGTAACGGAGCGCGATCGGCACCGTCATGTTCGGCTTGGCGACGAACTGCGCCTTTTCGAACTTGGGGGCACCGAACGATTCGGTGGCGTTGTTCGAAACGCCGATGGGTTCCTTGGGGATGCCCATGAAGTTGCGGTCCATCGTCTTGCTGTTGTCGACGTCGGCGAACAGCGACACCGCGACGCTGGCGCCGACCGGCACGCGGAACTCGGCCGCACGGCCGGTGGCCTTTTGCACCGCCCCGGCAAAGGCGGCGACCAGCGGCTGGTCCGGCGACATGCGAAAGCCGTTGGTGCCGGTCATGCGCTCAAGCTGCCACGACCCGACCGGCTCGGCGGAACTGGCCAGCACCTCGCGCATTTCCTCCAGGGCTGCGGTGATGTTCTCGTCGCGCGGCAGGAGGCGCCGGTCCAGCGTGACCGTGCACGTGGCCGGCACCACGTTGGTATTGGCGCCGCCGCTGATGGTGCCAATGTTGAGCGTGGACTGGTGTGCGCCGAGGGTGCGGGTGACCAGGCGCGCGCCCAGCACGCTGCGCAGGTGGGCAAGCAGTCGAGCCATGCGCTCGATGGCGTTGTCCCCGGCGCCAGGGTCGCCGGCATGTGCCGCGCG
>CALDKP010000184.1 GCA_937898535.1 uncultured Sphingomonadales bacterium
GCATTGATGAAGCACGTGAAGAGCTTCAGGAAATCGTCGAATTTTTGAAGGACCCGCATAAGTTCAGCCGCCTTGGTGGTAAGATTCCCAAGGGCGCATTGCTCGTGGGTTCGCCGGGTACCGGCAAAACTTTGCTGGCACGCGCCATTGCGGGTGAAGCAGGTGTTCCCTTCTTTTCGATCTCAGGTTCGGACTTCGTTGAGATGTTCGTGGGCGTCGGCGCCAGCCGTGTGCGCGACATGTTTGAACAGGCAAAGAAAAACGCACCGTGCATCGTCTTCATCGACGAAATCGATGCCGTTGGTCGCAGCCGTGGTGCTGGCCTTGGCAACCAAAATGACGAGCGCGAACAGACGCTGAACCAGCTTCTGGTTGAAATGGATGGCTTTGAAGCGAATGAAGGCATCATCATCGTTGCCGCAACAAACCGCCCCGACGTGCTGGATCCTGCCCTGCTGCGTCCCGGCCGTTTCGACAGGCAAGTCGTCGTCCCGCGTCCGGACATTGATGGCCGCGTAAAAATCCTCGAAGTCCATATGAAAAAAGTGCCCTTGGCACCGGATGTTGACGGCCGTGTCATTGCACGCGGTACGCCGGGTTTCTCCGGCGCTGACCTTGCCAACCTTGTCAACGAAGCGGCCCTTTTGGCGGCACGCCGCGGCAAGCGCCTGGTGGCGATGCGCGAATTTGAGGACGCGAAAGACAAGGTGATGATGGGCACCGAGCGTAAGTCCATGGTCATGACCGAAGACGAAAAGAAGATGACCGCCTATCATGAAGCTGGACATGCGATCGTTTCAATCCATGAACCGGCGTCCGATCCCATCCATAAGGCGACCATCATTCCGCGCGGTCGCGCGCTGGGTATGGTCATGCGCCTGCCCGAGCGTGATAATTACAGCTATCATCGCGACAAGATGCACGCCAACCTGTCCGTATCGATGGGTGGGCGCGTGGCGGAAGAGCTGATCTTCGGCTACGACAAAGTCAGCTCCGGTGCCTCAAGCGATATCCAATATGCCACAAGCCTTGCGCGGGACATGGTAACTCAATGGGGCATGTCGGATGAAATGGGCCCGCTGCAATATGAAGAGCGGCAGGAAGGTTATCTTGGCTATGGCATGTCGCAGCGGTCGGCGATGTCGGACGAGACAGCGCGCAAGATCGATGCTGAAATTCGTAAGCTGGTGGAGGGTGGCCATAAGCGCGCCACAGACCTTTTGAAAAAGCACGACACGCAGCTCCATCTTTTGGCCAACGCATTGTTGGAGTTTGAAACGCTGTCCGGTGATGAGATCAAGCAACTGCTTGAAACCGGCAAATTCGAACGCGACGATGGCAAGGTTGCGCAACCATCGTCTATCCCGACAGTGGGCACGGCCATTCCAAAGGCAGGTCGTCGCAAATCATCGCCCGTTGGTGACGTAACGCCACAAGGCGTCTGATTTTCATCTTTGCAACATAGCCTCAACGCTCTAGTCCGGTTGGCGAGAGAGTTGAGGTCGCAAATATGAAATTCGCTGTGCTTATTGCCAGCGGCGCACTGTTGTGTGCCGTTCCCGCCCAAGCCATGGATGCGGAAACATTTTATGTGAAGGCACTCGCGCTCAAGAAAAAGGGCATGGGCGCTATATTCTCAAAAGAGATAAAGCCGATGGCACAGCTGTTTCAAGCGGCCGCGGCTTCCGTCAAAGCAGAAAATGAACAAGCGCATGCTGCCGGCAAGCCGTTGTTTTGCGCGCCCAAAAAATATCGTATGACCGCCGAACAATTTCTGGAGAGTTTCGCGAGCATTCCCCAAGAACGTCGGCGCATTCAAACCGTTCGGGATGCCTGGCGGGAAATCGTGATCCGCCGTTTTCCTTGTTAGGTCGAACCTAGATCGCGCCGGAGAGCGGCAAAGTTAGAATGCATGTGTTGTCAGCTGACACCGATGGCGACAACGAGAACGGCGAATAAAGTCAGCGCAGTCATGGCAAAGACGGATAACAAGCACATCCGCCAAAAGGCACCAAAACGCGACGTTTCATATGCCTGATGCAATTGCCGGTACATGTGAACGGGCGGATAAAATGTGAGTAATAATCCGCCAATGATTTCTGTTGGACCAAAGCTAATCAATATTCCGCAGATCAGGGCAAGCAGCATCATGAACGTCAGTGAGTAGGTCACGAACACTGCGTGATCGAACATCTTGAACCGCCGGCGCCAGAAAAACAGCAGCCAAACAAAGGGAACGGATATCGGAATGAGTGCCCAGCTGTATTTATAGGCATTGGATTGCATTTTGTAGAAAAGCAGCTGCGGATTTTTCTTCGCCGTTTCAACGGCGTTGTTGAGATAGGCGGCGCCCGGAAATTCCAAGTCGGTGAATTGGTATCCGTCGGCATCATTGGCTGCGCTGCCGAAGCTGTTCGCGGCGGTTCCCATAAGCTGGAGGGCCAATTTTTCGGATTTCAGCTCTTGCTCCAACGCTTGCGTCGGCTTGCCTGCTGCACGGGCCGCAAAAACGTCCTTTTCCAGCCGGGCGATATCGTCCCGCAATTTGCGTTGTTCGGCCGCAAATTCGGGCGTGCTGATCTCTACTTTGGTGGTTCCAGCGCCCAAATCTTCAGCGCCTTCGTTGCCGTGCGACATCCAGTTAAATGCCGCAAAGGTCAGGAACACCGAAAACAGAAACAGCGCGAGTGGCGAAACAAACTTGGCGCGTTCACCATGGACATAGCGCCGCGTTAATTCCCCGGGCTTCCAGAACAGCATGGGCAATGTACGCCAAATTTTGCCATCGAAATGCAGAACACTGTGCAGGATATCGTGACCAAACGCACTCAGTGTGCGGTGCGCCTTCGCCTTTTGACCGCATATGTGGCAATGTGGCCCAAGCAAGGCCGTGCCGCAGTTCAGGCACATATCAGATGGGTCTTTACCCTCGCCAGCAGCCGGCTCAACAGCCCGTGCGACTGCTGCACCAGTGATTATATCCGCTGCGGCTGCCAGTTCTCCACTCATCTGGCCCATGTATCAGCGGTGCGGTGGAATGCCAAAAGAAAAGGCCCGGACAAGCCGGGCCTCTTTCTTCAATATATGTGCGCTATATTACCGGTCGTAATCGCGCTGCATGCCTGCGCCACGTGCGGGCGCAGCGGCCGTGAGGCGAAGTGCTTCTGCCGAAAGGCTGATCGAACCGACTGCATCGGCTTCTTCATCCTCATCCACCTGAACCTTCTGAAGCGACTGCACGAGGCCTTCTTTCAGCTGGTCTGGACGAACGGTTTCTTCAGCGATTTCGCGCAAAGCCACAACGGGGTTTTTATCGCGATCACGATCAACAGTCAGTTCAGCACCACCAGAGATTTCACGCGCGCGTTCTGCGGCGAGTAATACGAGGTCAAACCGGTTGGTGACCTTGTCGATGCAATCTTCAACAGTAACGCGTGCCATCTTGGCTCCTGATTCTTCGGAATTTCGGGAAGTTGCTCGCGCCTAAAGACAAGCAGCGAAAATGTCAATGAAAAGGGCAGGCAGCTTGCCGTAGCCTGCGCAAAGCGGTAACTTGGGTAATGGCAACACAATCAGGCACCCCGGGGTTTCCCGGAAAGCAGTTTCAGGTTGCTGGCCATCAGCTCCATCTGGTGCATGCCCCGAACGACAGGCTGGATGCGTTGCTGCGCCTGATCGCGGTGGCGGAACACTCCATCCAGATGTTTTTCTATATGTTTGCCGACGATTCGGTTGGACGCGACGTGCGGACGGCGTTGGTGGAAGCGGCAAAGCGCGGTGTACAGGTACAGCTGATCATCGATAGTTTTGGTTCTGCCGCGATTAGCGACCGTTTCTTTGACGAACTGACCGATGCGGGCGGACGATATCATTGTTTCAGCACCCGCAAGGGATTGGGCTATATCATCCGCAATCATCAAAAAATCCTCATAGCCGATGGCACGCACGCGTTGGTGGGCGGATTTAACATCACCGATCAATATTTCGGGCGATCCGGCGATGATGATTGGGAAGATTTAGGCATCATTATAACCGGTCCGGAAGTGCCCCGGCTGGCGCGCTATTTCGACGAAATGGCAGTTGCATCGGTGGGCGGAAAGGTGCGTTATCGCAAAATCCGTTCGATTATCCAGCAATGGCGACCGGGCATAGGCGAAATCCAATGGCTGTTGGGCGGACCGACAAACCGGATCTCGCCATGGGCGCTTACGTTCAAACGGTCGTTGCAGGTCGGAAAAAGGTTCGACATTGCGTCGGCCTATTTTTCCCCGTCGCAAACGATATTGCGCCGATTGGCGAAGGTATCGAAACGTAACAAGGGATCGCGCCTCGTGTTGGCGGGCAAAACCGACAATGGGGCCACTATTCCCGCGGCGCGGTTGCTGTACCGTTACCTGCTGCGGCGTCGCACGAAGATTTACGAATTTCAGCCGCGCCGCCTGCACATGAAGCTGATGGTCATTGATGATGCGGTGTATATTGGCTCGGCCAATTTAGACGTCCGCAGCATGTTCATCAATCTTGAGATCATGGTCCGTATCAAGGATGAGGCGCTTGCGCTATATATGCGCACGTTGATCGATGGGCTGGTTGCACAATCCGAAGCGCAAACCCCCGCCTTGTTAAAAGCGCGCGAAAATGTTTGGAGCCGGATCAAGGCTGCGTTTGCATATTTTCTCGTGAATTCGGTGGACTATACCATTGGCCGGCGGATCAAGTTTAGCCTGCTGCGCAATCGGTAATCATTCTTTCCAGCCCCAGAAAAGGTGGCATGGCAGGATGTTCCAGAGTTCGTACCCGCTATCGATTTTACGAAAATGTGGTGCCATAAAATCGCGCGCGCGGGCGCGGAACTGATACACCAGAAATGCGCCACCGGGCCGAAGGGCTTTTGCCGTTTCCGCCGCAATTACCGCCCCTAGATTATTGGGCAGTGTTGAGAAGGGCAATCCCGACAAAATATAGTCAGCATGCGCAAATCCGAACTGGCTGATAATGTCGTTAACGTCTGCGGCGGACCCATGCACCGCGATAAAGCGGCTGTCGCGGATATTGCGACGCAAATAGTCGATGAAATCTTCGTTCAAGTCGATGACCAACAAGGTCGCATCGGGACGCATGCGATCCAGCACAGGCTGGCAGAATGTGCCAATGCCCGGTCCATATTCCACGAACAGCTTATTATTGTTCCAATCCACCGGCGCGAGCATTTTTTTGACGGTCTTGGATGAGGACGGAATGATCGATCCGACCATCACAGGATGCTTGATAAAGCCTTTGAAGAAAACGCCCCACGGACCAAAAAAGCGGCTGGCCCAGGTTTTGATGCGGTCACGCACCGTCGCTTTAACCAAAGTTGAAGATGTCATGCGATGGGTCCGGGGACAATTGTTGCGAGTTTCTTACGGTCACGATTGGACTCCGTTTATGCAAACGCATTAATTCATAATCTGTTCCGCCACGCTTGCATTGTCTGACATATCGGTCCTAATGCCGCCGGTATGGCAAAGCTTCCCCGAGGAACAATCTCAGTGATTTTCGTGGCGCAGCGGACCGATGCTGACGCTATGGGCTATGCAGACGCAGCCGGGATGATGGAAACGCTGGCTGTGCAACAAAAGGGGTATATCGCCATGGATTCAGTGCGGGGGTCAGACGGGCTTGGCATAACCGTCAGCTATTGGACAGATGAAGCCAGCGCGAAAGCATGGCGCGATCACCCCGAACACACCGCTATCCGAAATGCAGGGCGCGATCTTTGGTACAGTGATTACAGCCTGCATGTCGCAGAAGTCACGCGCAGCTATGATTGGGAAAAGCCATGAGTGCAGTTCAGGCCATACCCAACAGCCGCGTCGTCGTCCTCTTCCTCGTCATGCTCGTCGCCGCCGCGGGCAATACGGCGATGCAGTCCGCATTGCCTGCCATCGCAAGCGAGCTGGATATGCCCGACGTGTTGGTCAGCCTCGCGTTTAGCTGGTCTGCACTTTTATGGGTCATCACCGCACCCAAATGGGCGCGCTTGTCCGACCGTCGGGGCCGCAAACAATTGATGAGTGTCGGCATCATTGGCTTCATCTCGTCGATGGGCCTTTGCGGATTGGTCTTGTGGCTTGGCCTTGCCGGCCTGATCGGCCCAGTCGTCACATTCATACTCTTTGCGATCTTCCGCAGCCTTTATGGCGGTTTCGGTTCCGCGGCCCCGCCCGCTGTTCAAGCCTATGTCGCCGCACGGACCGAACGCGCGGAGCGGACGAAAGCATTGTCGATGCTTGCATCATCGTTCGGCGTAGGCACAGTCATCGGCCCGGCAACAGCGCACTATTTGCTGTTCCCACCCTTTGGACTTGCCGGACCGCTGATCATGTTTGCGATATTTGGCGTCGCTGTCCTGATCGCTTTGCATGTGCAGTTGCCGAACGACACGCCACGCTTTGCAGCGCGTGGCTCGGTTGCTGCCTACCCCAACGCTGCGTCGATGAACGCGCTCGACAGCGAAGACGTGGACGGCGAAGCGCTCGGCTCCGTACCCGATGCAGAAGTCCGCTTGTCATGGCGCGATGAAAGAATGGCGTCGTGGCTTATTGCTGGCCTTATTGGCGGGCACGCGCAGGCAATCATCCTTGGCGTTGTGGGCTTCCTCGTCCGCGATCGTCTTGGGCTGCATGATCGCCCTTGGGAAGCGGTGCAGGCCAGTGGCTCAGTCATGCTCATTGGCGCAATGGCGACGTTATTGGCGCAATGGGGCCTCATCCCGATCTTGTCCCTCGCCGCACGCAGTTCAGTCCTTTGGGGTTCAATACTGGCGCTGATTGGGACCATATTAACCGGCGTTAGCCAGGATTTTTACGGCATCAGCACAGGCTTTGCGATTGCGTCTTTGGGCTTTGGACTTTTCCGGCCGGGATTTACTGCAGGTGCCTCATTGGCCGTCAGGCGGCACGAGCAAGGCGATGTCGCTGGTAAAATCGCCTCGATTAATGGCGCAGCCTATATTTTCGCGCCCGCAGTCGGCGTCGCCCTTTTAAACTGGTGGGAGCCAGCAACCTTCATTCTCATCTCTGCCTCATTGGTCTTTCTGATCATTTGGGGCAGGCGGGCGTTGATTGTTCCCGACGAAGCGTAACGCGCAGGCCGCATCATTGCTAAATCACTACATTATGTGGTTTCGCAAGCTCGACTAACAGAGGCAGATTTTACGCAAAAAAAAGGGCCGACCGGAGTCGACCCTGAAAAAGTCTTTAGGAGAGGATGCCTATAAGGCTTGTCCCCTATCGCGATATTTCATTTTTTGTGCAAGTGCGAACAGTGCAATAGCAGTTGCATATCATGCAACTGCTATTTATAAGAACATCATGAATTCCGCGGCATTTGCACGATCGCAGAATCAAGTCACTTTTGTTGCGGTGCGACAAAATTAGGAGATGATATGCGCAGATTGCCACCATTACGGTCATTGGAAGCCTTTTTGCGCGTTGCCAAATTGGGTTCGGCCAAAGCCGCGGCCAGTGAACTGGCGCTATCACCTCCTGCGTTAAGCCGCCGCATTAAGGCGCTTGAAGACTTTATCGGCAAATCGCTTTTTGACCGCCGTGCCCAAGCCATGGTCATTAACGCCGATGGCGAAACCTTGCTTGCTGCTGTCGAGCCGGCGATGGACGCGATGGCCGAAGCTGTTGAAGAGCTTGCTGGCCGTGGCGGCGAATATCGCCTGCGCCTTGGCTTGCTTCCGCTTTTTGGTTCACAACGTCTTATCCCCCGCCTCCCCGAATTGCGGAAAGCGTTCCCGAAATTGCATATCGACGTTGATACCTCTGGCCATGCGGAAAATCTGCTGGGCGATGTGATTGATGCCGCGATTATCATCGCTGCCGAGGTTGACCCAAAACTCTACAGCGTCCGTCTCGACCGTAACCTTGTCTATGCAATCGCTTCGGAACAGTGGGCCAAGGAGTATAATGTGCAAAAGCCGGAAGATTTGGCGAAGCATACGGTCATGGTCCACAGCGATATGCCGATGATATTCGATGCCTGGCGTCAGGCCATGGGTGTGCCGCGTTTAAAGCCGGCCGCCATCGATAGCCTGGACAGCGGCCCATTGATGCTTGAAGCAGCCGCCAATGGACTGGGCGTCGCAATCATGCACGGAAGCCATTTTTCGGACGCGCGCGATCCACGCCTGACGCGTCTTTTCGATACAGAGGTTGAAAGCCCCTATAGCTACTGGTTCGTGTGTCGCCCCCGCGCGCTGAAGCAGCGCGCCGTCAAGATTTTCCACGACTGGCTGTTAAAGTCCGGCGTATAAAAATTCGATAGCGCGAACACTTGACCCATCGCCCGCCCGACGTCATTGCAGTGCGATGACTGACGACGTTGCTGAACTGAATTTCGAACAGGCGCTGCGCGCGCTTGAGGATATCGTCCACAAGCTGGAAAGTGGGGAAGCCCCGCTTGATGAGTCCATTGCACTTTATGAACGCGGCAACACGCTGCGGGCGTTGTGCCAGCAACGACTTGATATGGCAAAAGCACGGATTGAAGCGATTACGCTTGGCCCAGACGGTGCGCCAACGGGCACCACATCGTTCGACGCGGGATGAATATGATGTCGGAGCTATCGACGTCTTCGCTACTTCAAGATGCGCTGAGCAATATTGCAGCAGATGTTGACCAAGAATTCGACACGCTACTGAAAATGCCCGGGGACACACGCGACCGTTTATATGCAGCCATGCGGCACGCAACGATTGGCGGCGGCAAACGCCTGCGTCCGTTGCTGGTGACAGCCACCGCAGCCTTGTTCAATGTCGATCGCAAAACGGCTTTGCGCGTGGGTACGGCGGTCGAGGCCATTCATGTCTATTCGCTGGTACATGACGATCTGCCCTGCATGGACGATGATGATTTGCGCCGTGGCAAGCCCACCGTGCATCGCGCATTTGACGAAGCAACCGCGGTTTTGGCTGGTGACTCGCTGCATGCGCTTGCCTTTGAAATCTTGGCCAATCCAAATACCCATAGCGACCCATTTGTGCGCGGCGAACTGGTTTCAACGCTGGCGCTGGCCAGTGGCCCTGAAGGCATGGCTGGCGGCCAGATGATGGACATTGAGGCGGAGAACGCATCGTTCGATTTGCAAACTGTCATGCGCCTGCAGGCGTTAAAAACCGGCGCGCTTATTGCCGCAAGCGTTGAGATGGGCGCCATTTTGGGCCACATCCCACCCGAAGGCCGCACGCATTTGCGGGGCTATGCCCGCGACATTGGCCTCGCCTTTCAAATTGCCGATGACATTTTGGATGTCGAGGGCGACCCCGAATTGGCTGGCAAGGCGCTTCAGAAAGATGCCGAGGCGGGCAAGGGCACATTTGTATCGCTGATGGGGCTTGATCGCGCCAAGCAACAGGCTGAAATGCTGGTCCAGCAAGCCAATGACTATCTATCGAGCTATGGCGCAGAGGCGGATTTGTTGCGCGCTATTGCAAATTATATCACGGAAAGAGATCGCTGATGACCCACCGGATTGGCGTATATCCTGGAACTTTTGACCCCATCACTTTGGGCCATATGGACATCATCCGGCGCGGCGCAAAGCTGGTCGACGAACTCATCATTGGTGTTACCACCAACGCGTCGAAATCGCCGATGTTCGCCGATGAAGAGCGTATTGCGATGGTCGAACGCGAAGTTGCGACAATTGGCGCAGGTCATATCCGCGTCGTCGGGTTCAATTCATTGCTGATGGACTTTGCCGAAGCCCAAGGCGCAAGCACCGTCATTCGCGGCATTCGCGGCGTCACCGATTTCGAATATGAATATCAACTCACGGGCATGAACCGCCAGCTGAATGACCGCGTCGAGACGCTATTCCTGATGGCAGATGTCTCGCTTCAGCCCATCGCGTCACGGTTGGTGAAGGAAATCGCCATATATGGTGGCGAAATTGGCAAGTTTGTGACGCCTACGATCCGCGACGAAGTTGTCGCGCGCGTTCAATTATTGGGCGGCAAGGCAAGCTAACTACGCGCCTGCGCGTTACATCGTCTTACGCCGCTTGCGTTCAGTACGCGCCGGCAGCTCAAGATATTCCTCCGGCACATATATCGCATAAGTTGCCAAGCGGATCTCGTGCACGAATTGAAACAGGCAAGCCGACAATAGCGCCAGTGCCAGCATGAATACGGCCACAGCGATCCATGCTGCGGAAATATTGGTGAGCCCCATGATGAACAAGACAACAATCATGATGCACACCGAAATCGCGGACAAAACGGCGCACAATATCGATCTTCCCACCACACGCATCCGCTTTTCAATGATGCGCAGCTCCGTCACGACCCGTTGATGCGCTTTCCCGTCGGTCTGGGCATATTGCCGCTGCAGGTCGCGTGACCGGTCAACAATGCGCGAAAGTCGGCCCGTGAGGACATTGAGCAGGCTGCCCACCGCAACCAGCAAAAATGCGGGGGTCAATGCCGTCTGCAGAACGGAAATGACCGCCGCCAGATCTGGGCCAAATTTACCGTCCATTTTGCAATTCCGCCGCCAATGTCCGCAAATCGGTTTTCAGCAACTTGCCGATATGGCTGCGCGGCATTTCGTCGATGGGATATAGCACCGAAATGCGTTGGGTTTTACCAAGCTGCCCATTCACCCTTTCCAAGATAGCTTCGGGCGTGCTGCTGGCGTCGGGATGCAACCGCACAAAGCCAACCGGGGTTTCGCCCCACGCATCCGACGGCATGCCCACAACAGCAGCCTCGGCGACCTCCGCTTGCGCCTCCAGCAGCTCTTCCAGATCTTTCGGGTAAATGTTGAACCCGCCCGAGATGATCATATCTTTCGCGCGCCCGACGATGGAAACAAAGCCGTCTTCATCAACGATCCCGATGTCTCCGGTTTTCAGCCAGATATTGCCATCCTCATCGCGCCATTCCATTTCGCGCGTTTTTTCCGGCTGGTTCTTATAGCCCGACATCATGGTGGGTGACCGGCCGGTCAAAACGCCTTTTGATCCAGCAGGCAGACGATTGTCGTCGTCATCAAGGACGATCAGTTCATGGCCCGTCACGGGCTGACCGACGGTGTGCAGTTTGTCGGGGAAATTATGCGCCTGCAACATGCAGACGACGCCGCCCTCCGTCATGCCATAAATTTCGACGAGCCCGCCGGGCCAGCGTTTGACGACATCGGCCTTTAACTCCGCCGGGAATGGCGCGCTGGTGCAAAATTTGATGATGAAATGCGAAAGATCATAATGTGCAAAACCATCATGCGCCATGAGCCGCTGATATTGGACGGGCACCAGCATGGTATGCGTGGTCCGGTCCGCCTGCGCATGGTCAAGATAGCCGGTGACATCGAATTTATCCATGATCCGGGCAAATCCACCATGGCACATGGTCGGCAGGAACACAGCGAGCGTCGTGTTTGAATATAACGGCGTGGAAACCAGCGAACGGCTGTCACGACTGTAAATGGATTTGAAACCACCTGCCATCTGGTGCCAGCGCATGGCGTGCGAATGGATGATGCCCTTTGGCGTGCCTGTCGTTCCGCTCGAATAAATAATGTTGAACGGGTCCGTCGGCGCAGGTTCAGCTGCTGCAAATGTCGCGCCCTCTTCGGCCATCCAAGCGTCAAGACTTGGGTGCGGCGCGTCGCCATTATCCAATATGACGATGCGTACATCGCCCAATTCTATACCGCCGAGTTCAGCCAGCTTTGCCGCATCGACAAAGAGATGCATCGCCCCTGAGTCGCGCAACATTGCAGACAATTGCGCCGGCGTAGCCGAGGTCGTTAGCGGCGCAGCGCAGCCGCCTGCACGCACTGCGGCCAAATAGACCAGCGCGTAATTAATGTTGCTCATGCCCAAAATGGCGACGGCCTGACCATGCTTAAGACCATCACGCTGAAGCTGGGCTGCAATGCGTGAGGTCGACTGCGCAACTTGGCTCCACGAAACGGAGGTGAACTTGTCTGCGAGCGCTGGCGCATCGGGCTTTTCCGCACCCCAAGCGCCGATAAGTGCGCCAAAATCGCCAAAGCTCTTTTCCAGTTCAGTTTCGATATTCATCACGTTTTGTGCCTATCCCTTAGATGCGCATCTGATGATTTAGCGCGATATCGAAAACTTTCACCGCTTAATTTTTCGTCCCGCGCCGCCACCCAAAAACGCGACACGCGATGCGCGCAAAAGATTGTGGAAAAATAGCCCTATATTGCCGCTTTCCCTTGGGCTTTTCGGCCTTGGGGCCTATAGTCCACCGATGACAGATCAAACACCGGAAAACTCCGAAAATAACCCGTCTGCGGATAGCGCAGCCAACCCAAATCAGAACGAATATGGTGCCGACAGCATCAAGGTTCTCAAGGGCCTAGACGCGGTTCGCAAGCGGCCGGGAATGTATATCGGCGACACGGATGATGGCAGCGGCCTGCACCACATGGTGTTCGAAGTATCGGACAACGCGATCGACGAAGCGCTCGCCGGACATTGCGATCTGGTGCTTATCGAATTGAACGCCGACGGATCGGTGTCGGTCGAAGACAATGGTCGCGGTATCCCGACGGGCATGCACAAGGAAGAGGGCGTTTCTGCAGCTGAGGTCATCATGACTCAACTGCACGCCGGCGGCAAGTTT
>CALDKP010000185.1 GCA_937898535.1 uncultured Sphingomonadales bacterium
GATCTACACAGGCGAAGACACTCTTTCCCTACACGACGCTCTTCCGATCTGTGCCGCCTTGGCCGCACGCTTTACGCCAAGGACCGACCCAAGCACATTGGACACATGCGCGAGCGCGACGAGCTTGTGCTGTTCCGTAAGGTTCGCTTCCAGCCAATCTAGGTCAATCAGGCCATCGTCGGTCAGCGGGCAGACGTCGATATGCGCGCCGACCTTCTCCGCCAGCATCTGCCACGGCACGATATTGCTGTGATGCTCCAACTGGCTGAGCATGATGCGGTCGCCAGCGTTCAGATTGGCGGGGCCCCAGCTGTGCGCGACCAAATTGATGCCCTCGGTCGCGCCGCGCACGAACACGACTTCGTTCGGCGATGCTGCGCCGATGAAGCGCGCCACGCGCTCGCGCGCCGCCTCAAACGCGACGGTCATATTGGCCGATCGGGCATAGACGCCGCGGTGGACGGTGGCATAATCGGCGCCACCGGCACGCATCATGGCGTCGAGCACGACCTGCGGTTTTTGTGCTGTCGCGGCGGTGTCGAGATAATGCCAGTTGTTCGCAAGGCCAGGGAATTGGTCACGAAGGGCGGTGGTGGTCACACCAAATCCCCCAATTTGGCCAGCGCCGCTTCGGTTAGCGCCTCTTCATCCGCCGCGCCTTCAAACACGCCCGCGACAAAGGCCTGCAACATCAGCTTCTTTGCCTCGGCAGGGGTAATGCCGCGCGCTTGCAGATAGAAAAGTCCCATGGCGTCCAACTCGCCAATCGCGCAGCCATGGGCGCATTTGACGTCGTCGGCGTAAATTTCGAGTTCGGGCTTGGCGTTGGCCGTCGCGCTGCGGTCCAGCAGCATCGCTTTGACGGACTGCACGCTGTCGGTTTGCTGGGCATCGCGCGCCACGGCCACTTTGCCGAGATAGGTGCCGGTCGCCGTGCCTGCCAAAACGGAGCGGACAATCTGCGATGAGGTTGCGCCGGGTTCTGCATGGGTGACGGTGGTGATGACCTCAAGTGTTTGCGTGCCGCCGCCAATTTGCACCGCGCCAAGTTTGAAATCAGCACCCTCGTGCAGTGTGACGTTAAGCTCCACCCGCCCATATTCACCGCCGATGTTCAGCACGTGAATTGTGGCGGTGGCGCCTTTGCCGATGGCGATATCCAACTGGTGGATAGTTCCGCTGTCCTGAATGATGGTCCGCGCAAAGGTTCCACCCGCAGGCACGATGATGCTTTCGGGCGCAGGCAATGGCCATGCCCGCGCTAGCGCATCAATGTCGCTATAACGCCAAGCCTCGTCATGCCGCGTTGGGAGAACAGTCATCGCTGCGCGCACCCCTCTGCGGCCTCTGCGCCTCTGCGTGAACCAATTGTTTTTGCACGCAGAGGCGCAGAGGTCGCAGAGAAAAAGAGAGTAATGCCTGCGGCGCTCATGCCGCCAAATCCTTATATCCGTCACGCTCCAGCTCCAGCGCGAGCTCCGCTCCGCCGGTGCGCGTGATGCGGCCGCCGTCGAGGACATGTACAAAGTCAGGTTTCACATAATCGAGCAGCCGCTGATAATGGGTGATCAACAGCACAGCCTTGTCCGGCTTGCGCATGATGCGGTTGATGCCATCACCCACGGTGCGCAGCGCGTCGATGTCGAGGCCGCTGTCGGTTTCATCGAGGATCGCAAGCGCAGGGTCGATTATACCCATCTGCACCATCTCGTTGCGCTTCTTCTCGCCGCCGGAAAAGCCGACATTCACGGGACGCTTGAGCATGTCCATATCCATGCCAAGCGCTCCTGCCTGTTCGCGTGCGACCTTCAGGAATTCTCCACCGGTTAGCGGAGCCTCACCGCGATATTTGCGCTGGGCATTTAACGCCTCGCGCAGGAACTGGACGTTCGATACGCCGGGGATCTCGACCGGATATTGAAAGCCCAAGAACAGACCAGCGGCGGCGCGCTCATGTGGTTCGAGGGCGAGCAAATCCTGCCCGTTGAAGGTCACCGAACCTTCGGTCACCTCATAACCGGGGCGCCCCGAAAGCACATATCCCAGCGTCGATTTTCCCGCGCCGTTCGGACCCATGATCGCATGGATCTCGCCCGCGTTCAGCGAGAGCGTAAGGCCCTTGAGAATAGGCTTGTCGCCAACATTGGCGTGGAGGTTATTTATTTGGAGCATATGACGTCTGTTTTTCCGTTAAATCGTTTTGCGTTGGAGAGGCGACAATGCCTCACCCCACGCTCCCCTCAAGGCTGATGCCCAACAACTTCTGCGCCTCAACCGCGAATTCCATTGGCAGTTGCTGCAGCACTTCCTTGGCGAAGCCGTTGACGATCAGCGCCACCGCTTCTTCGGCGTTCAGGCCGCGGGCCATGGCGTAGAACATCTGGTCGTCCGAAATCTTGCTCGTCGTCGCCTCATGCTCGATCTGCGCGCTTGGGTTGCGAACTTCGATATACGGCACGGTGTGTGCGCCGCTCAAAGACCCGAGCAGCAGCGAGTCACATTGCGTGAAGTTGCGCACGCCCTCGGCATTGGGCGCAACGCGCACCAGCCCGCGATAGGTGTTGTTGCTGTGTCCGGCGCTGATACCCTTGCTGACGATGGTCGAGCGGCTACCCTTGCCATTGTGGATCATCTTGGTGCCGGTATCGGCCTGCTGGTAATTGTTGGTGACGGCGACCGAATAGAACTCGCCGACCGAATCCTCGCCATTGAGCACGCAGGAGGGATATTTCCAGGTGATCGCCGAGCCGGTTTCGACCTGGGTCCAGCTGACCTTGCTGCGCTTGCCCTGGCACAGCGCGCGCTTGGTGACGAAGTTGTAGATCCCGCCCAGCCCCTCGGCGTTGCCGGGGTACCAGTTCTGCACGGTCGAATACTTGATCTCGGCATCGTCGAGCGCGACCAGTTCGACCACCGCCGCATGCAGCTGGTTCTCGTCGCGCATCGGCGCGGTGCAGCCCTCCAGATAGGAGCAGTAGCTGCCCTTGTCGGCGATGATCAGGGTGCGCTCGAACTGGCCGGTGTTGCGCTCATTGATGCGGAAGTAGGTGGAGAGCTCCATCGGGCAGCGCACGCCCTTCGGGATGTAGACGAAGGAGCCTTCGGTGAACACCGCGGTGTTCAGGGCCGCAAAGAAATTGTCGGCGAACGGCACCACCGAGCCCAGATACTTCTGCACCAGTTCCGGATGGCTCTTCACCGCTTCCGACAGCGGGCAGAAGATCACGCCGGCTTCGAGCAGCTTCTTCTTGAACGTGGTGCCGACCGACACCGAATCGAACACCACGTCGACGGCGACGTTCTGCACGCCGGCGAGCATTTCCTGCTCGCGCAGCGGAATGCCGAGCTTCTTGTAGGTTTCGAGCAGCTTGGGGTCGACATCGGCCAGGGTCTGCGGGCCGTCCTTCATCGACTTCGGCTGCGAGTAGTAGGAGATCGACTGGTAGTCGACCTTCTCGTAATCGACGTGCGCCCACTCCGGCTCGGTCATCGTCAGCCAGCGGCGATAGGCCTTGAGGCGGAAGTTCAGCAGCCATTCCGGCTCGTCCTTCTTGGCCGAGATCAGGCGGATCACGTCCTCGTTCAGGCCGGGCGGAACCTTGTCGGCTTCGATGTCGGTGATGAAGCCGGCGCTGTAAAGCTTGCGACTCGCCACCATGGCGGTCACGTCGCGGACATTGGCTTCAGCTGCGGTTTGGGGGTTGGCTGCCATGGCGGTTGCTGGTCCCGTGGGTCAAAAGAAAAATGCGTTCATTCGTGCGCGGCGACGAGACTCAGCGGCACGGTCTTGCCCGGCGC
>CALDKP010000186.1 GCA_937898535.1 uncultured Sphingomonadales bacterium
ATTGGCAAGCGCTACCTGATAGTTGATGAGCTGACGCGGGCGTTTTCCGCTCAACAGCAGATAATGGTACAACAGCCAGCTGCGGCCGTAAAACTCATCATAAGCGCCCTTCCTCGGCTTTTTGTAAGCGCTTGCGTCTAACAATGCCTGAATGGGAACGTCCTTGGCAACGGCGAGCTCGGCGGCGCGGTGCTGTGCTGGCAACCCCAGTCCAACACCCCCGTTTTTCTCAAATCGCGCGGTTGAAAAAAATTCAGCGAAGCCCTCACTTAGCCAACGGGGTGTCGACCATTGGTTTGTGTTGTGCATGACGTGGTGGGCATATTCATGCAGTAGCACTTGCTCGCTCTGGGATACGTTAGCGCCTTCACTGTCGACCCTCGCGGTAAACGCGACTGAGCCGCCGGCCCTTGGTTGATAGAAGCCACGAAGGAAGCCGGTTTTGTCGCCGGCAAGCTGTCGCACTTGGCTGGAGGTCCGCACCACATATATCGTTACGCGGTTTGAGGGACTGATCTTTTGCGTTTCGCGCCCGAGAATATAGTGCATGGCGGCATGAAACCGTTCCAATCGTTCGACGAATTCCCGGGTGTCCTTTTCATTCTGGTCCGCGATCACCAGGAAATGATCACTGCTCGCCTCATGCCATTCGGCATTGGCTTGCCCCGGAATGAATAACGTCATTAGGAAAAATGCGAGACCCGTAACTTTTATCATCATCACCCACCCATGGCTTTCTGTTTTCAAAGACGTCTGCACGAAACAGCTTTGGTGTTTCGATTTTTGGGGTTTGATGCGTGCGGGATGTCGTGCCAAGTCTGCCGTTTCGTATACGAACCGTTCGTATAGGTTCGTGGCGCAGCATGGAGCTGCACAATCCCGCCGCAATGCGCAAGGACGTGAGCGCCAAATATGTAGCCTGCCCCGACGAAGGCCGGGGGCAGGCTACATCAGCCGCAAGAAAAAGCTGCTAGAAAAGCAGAAAAAGGGCAATGCTATCTTGATGGTCAGGCAATGTTTAAAGTGAAATTCGCGCGTGTCGATTGGGAGAAAAGGCATTTTGCGTCAGTTCCAAACCACCGAATCAGAGGTGTGAGAATTCGTGTAGCCCCAGATCGACATCAACTCTCGCCATAGGCAAAAGCCTGCTGAGGAGGATTTACTCTATTCTAGAAGCGGCGTGATTGATAAAAGGCTATTGGATTCCAAGAATGTTATAGACTTCCTCGATGGTATCCGGATGAGCTGTAACTAACTGATGGTCAGCTTTTATGATTTTCAAAGATGCCGATGCCTTCTTTAACGGAATTGATATATCACTATATTTGGATAATTGATCCTCTGATCCGAAAATAAAATGAATTTCTACGCCAGAATTTACTAAATTTTCGTAATTTTTTTCTAAGAAACTAGCGAAATTTGGCCTACTCAAATCACGCTCTTCACCAAACCACGAGTTTTCTATGGCTCTTTGATACGCTATTGATTGTTCGGTCTGTAGGTATTCCGAAGGATCACGGTGCTTCACGTACGGTGCCACAAAAATTAGCTTCCGAACGCGATCGGGGTTTTGTGCGGCAAAGTTTGCTGCCGAAACTGCGCCAAAACTGAAAGCGATGATGTCTACCTTTTGATCATCTTGTAAATACCTATTTATAGCTGACGCATCACGCCGGACCGAATTTAACGGGCTAACCCGAAATCTGGCAGAAGCAGACAAACCTGAGCCCAGTGAGCCTCCATAGTAGGGAATTAAAACCTCATAGCCGCTGTAAATAAGCTTTCTATTAATGACTCCGTAGTGTTCGTTGTGAAACTGACCTGAGGGGCCTCCAAAAAAAGACAGAATAGTCTTATCGACTTTTCCTCCCGCCTTCGCTAGTCTTTTAAAATAAAACCCATCCTTTTCGAAGTACGTAGGGCGATTATCTATCTTATTTTCACACATAGTTTTGAATCGAGATGCACCTATTTTCCAATAATCATATGAATTTGAATCAACTAATTTTCTAGTAAATTGAATGCTGTTGGACGATATATTATAATTTTTATCTATTAAATTTTCTTTTAGTCCAAAAGCAGTGGTGAATGGCCTGTCAATATAATCGGGGGAAGAATCATAATTATATGTGAAGCCAAGGCTGTGTACTGAACCATCCGCTTTAAATACCGGATTATATAAATCAGATGCGGACCATCCAGTATTTTTAATTTTTCCATTTTTTTCGATAAAAATTTTGAAATTTCTTTTGCTTGCGTACAAAAATACATTGTTATCAGAAGATGAATGTATTGCAAATAAAGATAAATAATTATACTTGTACCTATTTGACAAATATTTTTGATGCAATATATTGTATTCTTTGTTTATTTCAGTATTTTTCGTAATGCCACTACCAGATATTAATCCAGCAAATCTAAAATCCAATTTTTTTGTAGCAAACGAATATGGCGCGCCATCGCTTCCAACCTTCACATGAATGAGATTATTACCATCATTTATAAAATAAAAATCTCCGCCACTTTTCGTCATTGATACCAATCGAATACCAAACGACGATTCTACGGAAAATCCGCAAATTTCTGTAATGGCACTAGTCTTTTTACAATGAGGCAAAACTACAGAAAGATAGGATTTTGGCTTAAATGGGCTTGCCATATCTTCATCTACAACAGTTTTGTCTCCAAACAATATGCCTCCACCTAACAACTTTTCGGTTGGCACCATATTACTGCAGATGTTTTTTTTATCGATTTTGTGAAACGCAATTCCTGCCTGATTCATTGCGCCTGTCACACCGATCGCGTGGTATCCCTCACCAGTCTGTGCTGAACCATCAGCACATGCTGCGGCCGCCATTAGGATGGCGGCCGCAGTCATGATATTGGCCTTAGCGTTCACCACGCAACCTTTTTGGTTAGTTACCCGCTGGAGGCGGAGCTGGAGGTGGAATATGTGCGGTAGTAGTGCCGTTGTCGAGCGTTATGCTGCCGTCAGCATTAAATCGTTGCCTATAGTCAAAGACCCCATTGCCATCTCGGTCGTGATATTGCCAGCCATCGCTGCCAGTAACAACCACTCGACCATCAGATGTCCTCTTCGTTTCACTTGGAGTAGTTGCATTGAATTTTGTGCTAATTGCTTCCTCCGATGCCTGCTGAGCTTCTGCGTCAGTGACCATGTCACTGCCAAATTGGTTTAATATGGCATCTGCAATCATTTGCCCGGCATCATAAAGTTCCTTTCCGAATCCCCACAAACCAAATCGATCCCCCACCGCTCCCGATGAATCGAGATAGCCAGTGAGGCTAAATATCTTTTCTCCACGAACCACAATGTCGTCGGTTCCTCCGAACACCGCACTGCATTCCTCGATGCTAATTTCTCTCATGTTACCCATGTTCATCTCCTTCTCTCTTGGCCGGTTGGCCGGTGTTCTCCAACAACTGCCCATCCATCAACAGCATGAGGCGTGATGCATGGGCGATTGCCGAAGGCTGGTGGGAGCAGATCAGGATCGCGATGTTCAGCTCGGTGAGCGATGTCATCAGCGCATGCTCCATCATAGGGTCGATGTTGGCGGTGCCTTCATCAAGGATTAGTAAGGCAGGCCTGCGGTACATGGCGCGCGCGATGCACACGCGCTGTTTCTGCCCGCCGGACAGGGTCGAGCCCATGTCGCCGACCAGTGATTCATATTGCATCGGCATGGCCATGATATCGTCATGGATGCGCGCCAGCTTTGCGGCGGCATAGATATCTTCGAGATCGGCATAGCTATCAAAGAAGGAGATGTTTTCCGCTATCGTGCCCGCATAGAGCGCATCATCTTGCGCCACATAGCCGATCAACTCACTCAGCTTTTGCGGGTCATAGCTGTTCAAGCTGCGTCCATTGAGGAAGACTTGACCCGATGTCGGATCGGCCAGGCCCTTTATGATCTTAATCAGCGTCGTTTTGCCGCCGCCCGATGGACCCGCCATGCCGATGATCTCACCGGGTTTGATGGATAGGTTGATGCCTTTCAGGATTTCGGGATCGGCATGGGAGTACCGGAAACGCACATTGCGCAGGTCCAAGCCTGAGCCGAATTCTGGCGTGCTTGCAGGGGACAAAACACCTTCGTTCTTCTGTCTGGACAGGGCGATGTCCGAAATACGATTCAAATGGACCTTAACGATGCTGAAATTCATCGCTTGTTCGATGAGGCGGACGCCAGCATCGAGGAATTGTTGTTTATAGGATTGGAACGCAAAGAGCATGCCGATGGACAGTTTTGCATCCAACGCCAGCGATATCGCCAAATAGATGAATAGCACGCGTTCAATAGCGAGCGTTAATTGCGCGGCAGCGTCAAATCCTGCTGTAAGGCGCCCAAGTTTGATCTGGGCATTGATGGCGTCCGCCTTTGCCTTTTGCCAGATGCGTTGCCGGTTGCCCTCTTGCCCAAATGATTTGATCGCGGAAATGCCGCGAACGGATTCGATGAACAATGTGTTTTCGGTCGCCGCGGTCGTGATGGCATCAATGTTGCGGAACCGAAGCGCCTGAAGGAATGCAGCACGAAGACTTGCGTATAACAGCAATGCGACCAGCGCGACCGTGCCCAGCAAGGGCGAGTACACAAACATCAGTGTCAACGTCAGCAACGCCATGACCCCGTCGATGAACGCGGCGATCATGCCTTGGGACAGAAGCTGCGTGATCGGCAAAGTCGAACCAAAGCGCGAGACGATGTCCCCCACATGGCGTTTCTCAAACCAGGGTAAAGGCAAGCGCATCAAATGCCGGAACAGGTTCACCGTCACCTGATAAGAAAGCCCATTGTTGAGCGTGACCAACACCAGCGAGCGCAGCCAGCTTGCCATGAAGTTGATGATAGCCAGCCCGCCGAAACCCAACGCAAGCATCAATAAAAGGTCGCGGTCGAAACTCGGGAACACCGTGTCGATAGAAATCTGAAGGAAAAATGGCGTTGCCAGCGCCGCCAGTTGAAGGATTATCGATAGAAGAACAACTTGCCGGATCGTCTGCCAGAAACCGGTCATGGATGACCAAAGCTGTGTAATGCGCAATTGCGACTGTTCGATCTTCGGGCGGAAGGATTCCGCCTTTAACAGGTCGAGCGCAACGCCGGTAAAGTGCCGCGACAGTTCTTCGCGTGTTAAAACCTGCGCTCCGCGTGCGGGGTCGTGGATATGGTATTTGGTGCCGCCCAGACCTTTTGAAATCTTGGTCAGCACAACAAAATGGTTGAGGTTCCAATGCAGGATTGATGGCAACGATAAATGCGTTAGATCGTCAAGGTCGCCGCGCAATGGCCGGGCATTAAAACCAAGCCGCTCTGCTATCTCCATCAATCCCTTAAGCGTCGCGCCTTTGAGCGAGCTTCCGTATCGCTGGCGTAAGGCAAGCAAGTCCGTTTTGTAGCCGTGGTAACTGGCGATCATGGCGAGGCAGGCAAGGCCACACTCGCTTGCTTCATTTTGGGCGATGTACGGCGTCCGCTTGAAACCCTGATAGTCTATAAGGTTCAGCATCTTGCTCATGCCGTGCGCTTTCTCACCGCGTTAAGAGGGGCAAGTATCCAATCCAGGAATGATTGGCGCTCCAGCACGATATTGGCGTTCAGCGTCATGCCCGGTTGCAACGGTATCTTGTCGCCATAGCCCGTGACATGTTGCCTATCGAGCTTGACGGTGATTTTGTAGACCGCCTGTTCCAGCTTAATCGGCACATCGGTTTCGCGCGGATCAAAAACAGTTTTCGAGACCGAAATTATCCGACCGCCGAAACTGCCGAACCGTTGATAGGGAAAAGCGTCGAACAAGATGCGGGCTTGCTTTCCTTTCTTGACGAAACCGATGGCTTTGGTCGGCGCGTAGAGTTCGGCTCGGAGTTCGCTTCCGTCCGGCACGATAACCATCAGCGGAACGTTTGGATTGGCGGTTCGTCCTATGGCAGTTTGCAGCGCGGTGATCCGGCCCGATATTGGGGCAGTGATGACATAGCCTTGTTCGCCTTCAAGCTGCGCCTGTTGTTGGGCGATGCCTTGCAACGATGATGCAATTTCGTTTGCGCCTTGGGCGGTTTCGACGGCGATACTTCCGATTTGTGCGCGGACCTGTTCGGCTTCAGCCATGCGCGCCGAAAGTTGCTGGCGCAGGTTCGCGAGCGACTGCTGCGAACTGATTAGCATTTGGCGGCGGCGTTCGAATTCGACCTTGCTGACAAAGCCGCGCTCGACGACTTTGGCGATCTGGTCG
>CALDKP010000187.1 GCA_937898535.1 uncultured Sphingomonadales bacterium
CGGCTTCGGTCAGGACGCCGCCTTCTTCATAGCCGACATAGCCCGGCGGCGCGCCAATCAGCCGGGCGACCGAGTGCTTTTCCATGAATTCGGACATGTCGATGCGGACCATCGCATTGTCGTCATCGAACAGAAATGATGCGAGCGCTTTGGTCAGTTCGGTTTTACCAACGCCCGTGGGGCCGAGGAACAGGAATGACCCAAGCGGCCTGTTCGGATCCTGAAGCCCTGCGCGGCTGCGGCGTACGGCCTTGGATACGGCGGCCACGGCATCTTGCTGCCCGATGACCCGCGCGCCAATCAGTTGCTCCATATTGAGCAACTTGTCGCGCTCGCCCTCAAGCATCTTGTCGACAGGAATGCCTGTCCAGCGGCTGACAACGCTGGCGATATCTTGCGCGGTCACTTCTTCGCGCAGCATGGCGTTACCTGCCGCGGCTTCTGCTTCGGACAGTTGTCGTTCAAGGCCGGGGATTGCGCCATATTGCAGCTCGCCCGCCTTGGCGAGGTCGCCCGACCGTTGCGCCTGCTCAAGCTCGATACGCGCAGTGTCGAGCTGCTCCTTGATCTTGGCCTCTGCCGAAATCTTGTCTTTTTCTGCCTGCCAGCGCTGGGTCAGTTCGGATGATTGCTGCTCCAGATTGGCAAGTTCATTCTCAAGCGTGGCCAAACGGTCTTTCGACGCGGAATCGCTTTCCTTACCAAGCGCTTCACGCTCGATTTTGAGCTGAATGATACGCCGGTCAAGCGTCTCGATTTCTTCGGGCTTTGATTCCACTTCCATGCGGAGCCGCGAGGCGGCTTCGTCCATCAGGTCGATGGCTTTATCGGGCAGGAAACGGTCGGCAATGTAGCGGTGCGATAATGTCGCCGCGCTGACCAACGCACCATCGGTGATACGCACGCCATGGTGCAGTTCATATTTCTCTTTTAACCCGCGCAGGATTGAAATCGTATCTTCAACCGTTGGTTCACCGACGAACACCGGTTGGAACCGGCGTTGCAGGGCAGGGTCTTTTTCGACATGCTTTTGATATTCATCGAGCGTCGTTGCGCCGATGCAGTGCAATTCGCCCCGTGACAAAGCAGGTTTGATGAGGTTCGCCGCGTCCATCGCGCCTTCGCCCTTGCCCGCGCCGACGAGCGTGTGCATTTCGTCGATGAACAATATGATGTCACCTTCGGCCTGCTTAACCTCATCCAGCACACCCTTCAGCCGCTCTTCAAACTCGCCGCGATATTTCGCGCCGGCAATTAAGGCACCCATGTCGAGCGACAAGAGCTTGCGGCCTTTCAGGCTGTCTGGCACGTCACCATTGGCAATGCGCAGCGCCAGTCCTTCGGCAATGGCGGTTTTACCGACGCCGGGTTCGCCGATGAGCACAGGGTTGTTCTTCGTGCGCCGCGCAAGGATTTGAATGGTGCGGCGGATTTCTTCATCACGGCCGATGACAGGGTCAAGCTTACCCGCCCGGGCCACTTCCGTCAGGTCGCGCGAGAATTTCTTGAGCGCATCATAACGGTCCTCCGCGCCAGCAGTGTCGGCGGAGCGTCCACCACGCAGTGCGTTAATCGCGGCGTTCAGCCCCTCGGCTGTCACAGCAGCGGCGGCCAAGGCCTTACCAGCGGTCGTGGTTGAGGCCAGCGCAAGCGCGAGCAACAAACGCTCAACGGTCACATAGCTGTCGCCAGCCTTTTGTGCGACCTGTTCGGCGGAATCGAGAACGCGAACGGCATCATTATCGAGTCCGGGCGTCTGCTGCGCACCGCCGCCGGACACGGCAGGAACCTTAGCAAGGGCAGCGTCGGTTTCGCGCAAGGCGGTTGCTGCGTCGCCACCCGCTGCCTTGATAAGGCCCGAGGCCATGCCCTGTTCATCTTCCAGCAAGGCTTTGAGGAGATGCTCGGGCCCAATACGCTGATGGCTCATACGAATGGCCACGGTCTGCGCGCTTTGCAGAAAACCCTTGGCCCGGTCGGTGAATTTCTCGAGGTTCATGCGCTATTTCCTAAATTGCCGTTGCTGCCCCGGTGCGAGGCAAACGCAACTCATATTCAGAATGTAGTGCGGCATTTTCGCATCACAAGACGCGCTGATGGTCGGACCGCCATGTTCCTTGCTGTGCATAGAAGGACTTTCCTTTCGCAAAGACTTGGTTATGCCCGTCTTCTGAGAAAACGGACCGGAATGAGAAGGTCTCGTCGCGGGGGAGAGAATGATGCGTAAATTTTTGTGGGCGTCTTTGGCGCTGGCCGGTGTGGTTGCAGGCGCAGGCGCCTTGTGGGAGCCATTGGCGGCAACCGAATATGAAACCGCCAAGCGGACCTATGATGCCGAGATTGTGCGCGACGAATATGGCGTGCCGCACATCAATGGCGCGACGGATGCGGACACCGCTTATGGCCTTGCCTACGCGCATGCCGAAGATGATTTTGCGACGATAGAAGATGTCGTGGCAATGACGCGCGGCCGGTATGGCGCGTTGGCTGGCTCGGACGGGGCCAAGGTCGATTATGTCATGCACCTGTTGGGCGCGCGCGAAACCGCCGAAAAGCGCTACATGGAATTGTCGCCTGAGGTACGCGCAGTGGCTGAAGCTTATGCCGCTGGGCTTAATTATTATGCGTCGAAGCATCCGGGTGAAGTGCGCTTGTCGAAACTGTTTCCGGTCACGGGGCAGGACATCGTCACCGGCTTTGTTCTGCGCGCGCCATTTTTCTATGGCCTTGATGGCGCAATCGGTGCGCTGACCGAAGGCAAACCGCAGCCCAAAGAGAGCGCTGCGCCAATGACGCCAATCGGGCGGGATCCCGAAATGAACGGGTCCAATGCCTTTGCCCTCGCGCCAAAGCGTATGGCCGATGGCAAGACATGGCTGATTTCCAATTCGCACCAGCCTTATGAAGGGCAAGTGGCATGGTATGAGGCGGTAACGCATTCGGGCGAAGGCCTTGATATGGCAGGCGCATTGTTCCCGGGGTCGCCATTCGTACTGCTGGGGCATAACCGCCACCTTGGCTGGACCAATACGGTCAATCGCCCTGACCTGATTGATGTCTATAAATTGGTGATGAATGAGGCCGGCGACAAATATCGTTATGATGGCAAATGGCTGCCGCTGAATTCAAAGCGTGTTTGGTTGCCCGTCAAGTTCGGGCCGTTCAACTTGCCCGTGCCACAGACAGTGTATCGCTCGATCCATGGTCCGGTTATCAAGAATGATAAGGGCTATTTCGCCATCCGCTATGCCGGAATCGACAGCGTTAAGGTCGTCGAGCAATATTACCGGAATACCAAGGCAACGAATTGGGACGAGTGGACCAAGTCGATGTCGATTGGCGGGATTCCTGCCACCAACTTCATCTATGCCGACAAAACCGGCCGCGTTGCTTATATCTACAATGCGCTCTTCCCCGATCGCAAACCCGGCTATGATTACACCAAGCAGCTTCCGGGCGATACGTCCGCTGCCATGTGGTCCAGCCCTGTCGGTTTTGACCGTTATCCCAAGATT